>JAGAPO010000113.1 GCA_017623215.1 Lachnospiraceae bacterium
CGGAACGTTCCTCAGTGTCAATAGGGGAGTCAGAATCGGATCGTTTCCTGTCGGAACAGGAGCTGGAAGCAGAGGAATCGTTCCTGACGGAACGGGAAGCAGAGGAGAAGATCACAGCGGAACGAGAGCCGGAGTATGAGGAGAAGTTCGCAGCAGAACGAGAGCCGGAGTATGAGGAGAAGTTCGCAGCGGAACGAGAGTCGGAGTATGAGGAGAAGCTCGCAGCAGAACGAGAGTCGGAAGAGGAGGAGAAGTTCACAGCGGAACAAGAGCCGGGGCATGAGGAGAAGCTTACGGCGGAATGGGAATCGGAAGCAGAGGCCCTGACGGACGGAACATGCGGGTGCGCCTCGGTGCAGAAGAAAGAAGCGATAGAATATTATACATACGGCCAATACGGTAAGTTAGAACCGGTGTCATCCGTACAGCCTGCAGCAGCGGCTCCCGTGCCGGAGCGTGCACAAGCAGCGGCTTCGCAGCCAGCGCCGGAGCGCGTACAGCCTGCAGCAGCGGCTCCCACTCCCCAGCCTGTGCAAGCGGCTTTTGCAGATTCCGCGCCGAAGCCCGTGCAGGCCGCTGTTCCCAACACTGCGTCGGAGCCCGCGCGGAACACGGTGCCGCCTTCCATGGTACGTGCCGCATCCGTTCAGGAGACGTCGGCGCGGAAAGCGGCGGTGCCTGACAATCGGGAATCCGTCCTCTGTTCTGCAGATGAGAAGCCGTTAGCGAGAACGATTCTGGATCAATTCCCCAAGATGACACCCTTCCAGGACAGCGAAATATCCGAGTGCGTTCGGATCGTACCGCAGAACATCGGACTGCTTCCGATGGACGCATGGGTGCTGGGGAATAACAGTTTTCTTCAGCACGGATATTATAATCACCAGCATTTAATCTTTGCAAAGAAATTCACACGAAGCGGGATTATGTATCTGCTTGGCGTTCCGGGGTATTTTACACAGCGGGAGCGGAATATGGCGAGGATGTTCGGATTCCATAATTTTAAAAGTGTAAAGATGAGGCCGGTGCAGAACGGAGAATTCGGGTACTGGTATGTACCGATTGTATTTTAGACGCAGGCGGGAGCGGAAGTGTTTGGAGGAACAGGAGACATCCTTTTTTGATAAGTTCCTTTGGAATGCTCAGGAACGCCGAAGAGGGGCTGCGCATATACTGTTTGGAAGAACGATATGCGAGGGCTATTTATGAATCAAAATAACAGATATCCGGATTTTGGCTCGATTCTGGTCAGAAGGCCGCAGGCATGGGCGAGGCTTGCCGGGAGCGAGGAGTATCCGGAAATCAGAGGACTGGTAAGATTCTATCAGACGATGTACGGCACGGTCGTTGTGACGGAGGTGATGGGGCTTCCGAATCCTGCGGGGGGATGCGACAGCCCGATTTTTGGGTATCACATTCATGAAGGCGGCGACTGCGGCGGAAATATGAGCGACCCGTTCGCGGATTCCATGACGCATTATAATCCCCATGACTGTCCGCATCCGTACCACGCGGGAGATTTGCCGCCGCTGTTCGGCGCGAAGGGATATGCGTTCGCGATGGGATTGACCGATCGGTTCCAGGTGGACGAAATCGTCGGGAAGACTGTGATTATTCACGCATCTCCGGATGATTTTACCACCCAGCCGTCAGGAAATTCCGGAGCGAAGATTGCCTGCGGTGTGATTCAGGGGAGATAAGAAGGAAAAGGGAGATGCTGCAAGACCGGAAAATGACGGTTTTGCAGTATCTCCTTTTTCCGTTGACAAGCATATAGATGACAGCCTGCCCTGCGTCAGAACGTGATATGAAATCCAAGCTGATACAGCTCCGCTTTCGGCCGTTCCTCCTCACAGATTACCGTACTCCACGCCATATCGCTCCCGATCGGAGCATGAAGCGCGTCGATATGAAGCCAGATCTCCGGATGCGTTACAAGCTCGTGTTCGTGTCTTGCCGCACGGTATTCCTCCACACTGCTGTGATGCACGTCGAAATGGAACGGGCGGTCGCCGGTTACCGTAATGGTCTCGCCCTGCTCATTTGCAAGGGTGAGGAAACGAGTCTGTTCGTGTCCGCCGGTCTCCGAGGTCGGGGAGAACGGAACATGCTGTTCGGCTACCGTGGAGCGGCAGAGCTGAATCCTGCCCGCGAGCATCCGATCCGAATAGGTCTCGATTTCGCCGGAACCGTAGTAGGTGAGGCGTTCAAAGCCTGCCGGAAGGATGAATTCCAGGCCGGCTCTCGGAAGCGCCGTGTACGTAGCCGGGTCTGTGCGGAAGGTGAAATCCACGTGGATTCCGGCAGCCGTAATATCATAGGCAATGGTCCCGCACGCGGGAACGGTACCGTCTGCGTCGGTCAGGGTGTACGGAACCGTGACGCGGATATGGGAGCAGAACACGGATGCCGGATCGGAGCAGTGAAAAGTCGCGCTGGATGTCGGATCGGAGCAGTGAAAAGCCGTGCTGGGTGCCGAATCGGAGCAGCGAAAAGCCGCGCTGGATGCCGGAGCCGGAGCCGTCAGAAGCTCCGGCGTGCCGGCAGTGCAGGTCAGGCCGGAGAAGCGGCGGTAGGAACGATGCCAGCCCCAGGTCGGTTCCGCGTCCAGGCCGGTCAGACCGCGTTCCGTGCAGATGACAGGGCCGGATACAAGGCGGGGAACGCCGTTAACGGTAAGCTGCGTAATCCGGCCGTCGGATTTGCGGATGGCAAGCTGCAGGGAACGAGCCGAAGAAGCGGCATCGGAATCGCAGGAACGCTCCGATGAAGCCGCCGAAGGCAGGAGGCGTGCGGATATCTGATATTCCGTATCGGACTCGGTCAGTCGGATTGAAGCGGGAGCTGCATTCGATCCTGTGTCCGGAACTGCATCCGAAGCCGCTCCGCCAAAAAGATTCCGGTTCGGAAGCGAATACTGCCGGAAGCCAACCTCGTAATCGGCTTCGGCATACCAGCGTTCCGGTATCTGATTCCAGGTGAATTCCACGAAATATTCGCAGCCTGCCTTCTTCTCGTAAGGAAATACCGGCGTAATCGAAGCATCCTTCATCGGTGCGAGATCCGGGAGTGCAATCGGAAGCTCACAGACAACCACACCATTTTCCCGGAGCGCGGCGGTAAGACGGTAGGGGCCGGGGAGCGTGCAGAGGGAGCGGTTCTTAATAATGTAGGAATCCCGGCGTACGCCGTTCTGAGAGAACCCGCGGGGGATAATCTCCTCCACCCATACCGGGCAGTAGGCCTGCTTCGTCTCATAGGCAACCGGCTTCCAGGTAAGATCGGCGAGAACAATTCCGTTATTAGTCATATAATTCGGAGATGTCGGATCCACGTGGGACTCACCAAAATCGCCGCCGTAGCCGAAGAATTCTTCGCCGTCCGCTGTCTTTGCAAGAAGGCATTTGTCCTGCCAGTCCCAGATATAACCGCCCTGGAAGCGCGGGAAGCGTTCGATGAGACTGCGGAACTTGTGCAGACCGCCGCCGCTGTTGCGGATCTGGTATAGATATTCCACGAGAATGATCGGGCGCTCATCCTCCGGATCGCAGAGTAGCTCCATAATCTGTTCAATCGGCGCATACATATTCCCTCGGACATCGGAGATATTCCTGTCCGGGGAGCCTGCCTCGTACTGGCAGAGCCTTGTCTTATCGTACTCCTTGATAAATCCGTACATGGCCGCGTGGTTCGCTCCGGTTCCGCTTTCATTTCCAAGGGACCACGAATAGATGGAGACATGGTTCTTATAAGCTGTAACCATGCGCATGGCTCTCTCTACAAAATTCGTTACATACATCGGATTATGTGTAAGTGCGCCCATGACTCCGTGCGTCTCCAGATTGCATTCGCAGATCAGGAGAATTCCGTATTCGTCGCACAGGTCGTACCACATCGGGTTGTCCGGGTAGTGGCAGGTGCGGACGGAGTTAATATTCATGCGCTTCATCTGGCGGATTTCCTCGATCATATGCTCGCGGCTTACGGTGCGTCCGGTGCGCAGGCAATGATCGTGGCGGTTCACGCCGCGAATGATCAGGCGCGTGCCGTTCAGATACACAACGCCGTGCTTTACTTCTAATTTCTTAAAGCCGAACCGGCAGGCCTCGAAGTCACACGCTGTGCCGTTCGGGTCAATCAGGGTAATTGTCATAGTATAAAGAGTCGGGGACTCGGTCGTCCAGAGCGAAACCGTATCCAGCGTGAACTCTACACGGCCGGTATTGGCGGTCGGGCGGTTGTCCGTGCGATAATCGGCCTGTGCCCAGACCGTTGCGGAACTGCAGGCAATCTGCACGTCGTTCGAATCATAGATTGCCGCTTTTACGGTGTAATCTGCGAAATACGGTTTCCGCGAAATGCTGATATCGACGCTTACCGAACCGCCGCCGCGGTACAGATCGGGCTCGGCGATAATCTTATAATCCTCAATGCAGAGCGCAGGCTTTGACAGCAGCCACACGCTGCGGTGAATTCCGGAGAGATGCCAATAATCCTGATCCTCCAGGTAGGTGCTGGACGCGAACTTCATAACCTGAAGCGCGAGAAGATTGCGGACGGGCTTCACAGAATCGGTAATCCGGAATTCGCACGGAAGCTTGGAGTCCTCGGAATAGCCTACCGGAGTACCATTGACCCATACGTAGAACGCGGCCTCGACTCCGTCAAAATGCAGATAGGTGTCCCGCCCGTCAAAATCCTCCGGAACTGTGAATTCGAAGCGGTAGCAGCCCGTCGGATTCTGAGAAGGAATATAGGGCGGATTCGGTACGCCGGGGGAATCCTTGGAGGGCGTAATCATGCAGTCCTCCTGCAAATCGTAGCTCCACGGATAGACATGGTTCGTATAGATCGGATCGCCGCCCGGCTGCAGCTCCCAGCTGCCGGGAACCGGGATGGTACCCCAGTCTGAGGCGTCATATTCCGGCAGGAAGAAATCCTCTGCCTCCTCCGGACAGGCGTATAGCCGGAACGAATACTCCCCGTTCAGTGAGCGGCGGTAACGGGACGGCTCCTGCGAAAATGTGCGGGCGGCTTCTTCGGATTCATACGCATACCACGGAGTGTGGGACGGAATCCTTCCGATTGCGGTGACGTCGATGGTCTTCCAGTCCGGGACGGAGTGGAAATTCATACGGTTGTTCATTCGTTGCTCCTTTCGGCGCCTGACGGCGCGCAATGTGATCGAGTATTGATAAGGTTATAATAGACTTTATGATACTTTCATGGTAAACTGAAACTCAGAAAAAGGGAATAATGCATTTGGGAAAAGACATGTCATTTTTGGTATTCGGCGAATTCCAAATGTGAGAGGAGAAGGTTATGGAGCATATAAAAAATCTGTGTCCCGATGAATCGGATACCATCTACCGTTACCTTGGCGGAGATGCGCAGAATGGGATTCTATCCTGCGGCTACATGGCCAAATCTGCGCGTAAGTCGCAGAGCCAATTTTCCATCCCCTATTACAGCTGTTTTATTTTGCTCGAGGGGACGGGGGAGTATCTGGATGAGAACGGGAACCGCGTAAGGCTCGTGCCCGGAAGTGTTGTACAGCGCCTTCCCGATGTGATTCATACCACACGGGTGGACGAAGGCAGCGGATGGCTGGAATTCTATGTGAGCTTTGGGCGGAGCTTTTATCAGGCGTTGCAAAGCGTTGGACTGCTTGGCGGCGTGCCGACAAGTGAGAACGGCCGGAGCCGTGCGTGCCTTCGCATTTCGGAATACGACGCACTCTTAAAACGTATGAAGCAGGCCGCGGACGGGGAATTATACCCAGTGCTGGCGGACGCGCAGGCAATGGCACTGTCGTTCTTTGCCGGGGCGGACAATGAAAAAGAATCCGGGCAGGCCTGGGTAAAAGAGGCCTGTCGGATTCTGGACAAGTATTATCTGGAGAAGGAAGCCGCAAGGCTGACTGCCGCAGAGCTCTCCATGGGATACGAGAATTTCCGCAAGCAGTTCACCAGGCGGTTCGGAATCTCACCGGGGGCCTATTGCCTGGAACGAAAGATGCGGACGGCCGAGATGATGCTGCTCTCCGGCCAGTCCGTCAAGCAGGTAGCCGGGAATCTGGGCTATTCCGACGCGTATATCTTTTCGAAGCAGTTCAAAAAATATGCGAACGAGACGCCGTCCCGATTCGGCGGGCATACCTTTTAAAGCAAAAACAGAATCACCGAAGTCACGGTACTGGTCAATCCCACACAGGCCTCATAGGGAATCAGTTTCATACGATCCTTGACACTCATGCCGACCGCCCCGCCGGTCGCGTGGAAGAAGGAGCCGTGAGGCAGGGAATCGAGGACCGTGCTGCCTGCGTGAATCATGGCTGCTGCGGATAAAGCCGGAACGCCCTGTGCCTGCAGAGTCGGGGCAAAGGTCTGCGAAGCAATCGTAGCTCCGGCAGTCGTGGACGAAGCGGCTCCGGCCATCAGAATACCGGAAAGCGGTGCGAGAACAAATGCCGGCATATGTAAGAGATCCAGCAGGCGGATCACATCATACTGCAGGGCGGAAGCCTTGATAATTCCGGCGATTGTACCGGTTCCAATCAGCAGAATCGAGACGCCGATGACCTTGCTGAGCCCGAATTCAACGCAGGAAATGGTGCTGCGGATCTGTCCGGTGGCGAGGATGCTGACCAGACCGCCGAGCGGAAGCGCGAGGAGCGGGTCAATATTAATTCCGAACAGCGAGCGGAGCGCAAGCAGGAGAATAACAACCACCGGGCCGCTGATAGCGGCCGGGAAGGTTGGAAGAGAGCGGGAGGAGGCTGCGCTGTGTTCCGTCATAGGCTCCGTCATAGAATCCTTCGGAACGGCATCGTTCCCTAAAACAGCATTCTTTCTCGGAGCAGCGTCCTCTCCCATAACGGCATCTTCCTGCCCGGAGGCATTGTCTGCGCATTGCTTCCGGGCTTTCTTTGCGAGAAAGCCGGACAGCAGAACCGTAACAATCAGCGCGGCGATGGCCGGGATGACATTCTTGAGGATCAGTGCGGTCAGATCAAGCGAGAACGCTTCTGCCGCAGCAATCGTATTCGGATTCGGAGAGATAATATTTCCGGCTTTGCAGCCGCCGATCATGGCAAGCAGGATACTGCTGCAGGACAGGCGGCCCTTATTGCCGATTGCAAGGGCGATCGGGGCAACCGTAATCACCACGATGTCAGCAAATACGCCAACCGCGCAAAGAATCATGGAAGCAGCCGCGATTGCAAAAAGCGCGCGTTTTTCGCCGAGCCGCTTCACGATAGTCTCCGCAATCTTTTCCGCCGAGCCCGTCTGAATCAGAGCGCCGGCCAATATTCCGGAGGTCATAATGCGCAGAACCGAAGACATCATGCTCTGAGCACCCGTTATCATCGTATCCACCGTTGCCTGCAATCCGCCTCCGCCAATCAGCCCTCCGGTAAACGCTCCGAGAATCAGGCTATAGACGGGCGGTACCTTCTTAATAATCAGAATAATTGCAAATAGCAGCCCAAGCAGAGCGCCAAGAGCTGAAAATTCGTACGTCATAAGAAATTCCTCCCTTTTTTTTTATGCCGGAACCCCGCTCTCACGGCAGCACAGAATCAGTCGGAATACCTGTTCCGCCGCCGCGGTCATATTCTTTCTGGCGTTGTCGGAATTCATCGCTTCTTTTAGCGTCTGAACCCCGCGCAGGATCGGAAAATACGCGTCGATTCCGTGCCGATTGCAGGCGGTCGCATCTTCGGTTACGCTTCCGGAGAACGCAATCACCGGCTTCCCATACTTTTTGGCAAGCGCTGCGACGCCGATGGGGGCTTTTCCCATCACGGTCTGGCCGTCCAGACGGCCTTCGCCGGTAACGACGAGATCCGCAGATTGGATTACCTCTTCGAGTCCCGTCTCCTCCAGAACAATTTTGATACCGGATTCCAGAACTGCATTCATATATGCGAGGAAAGCAAAACCGAGTCCTCCGGCGGCGCCGGTTCCGGGAGCGGCGGCGTCAGCGTGAGGATACTGTTTCGCAGTCAGGGAGGCGTAATGAGCGAGCCAGAGGTCCATCTGCGCGATCCTGTCGGGGGGCGCTCCCTTTTGCGGGCCAAAGATGGCGCTGCAGCCGTTCGGACCGCACAGCGGATTGGTGACGTCACAGTCAATCCGGAAGGTGCAGTCTTTCAGCTCGGGAATCACGTTCGTGTCGGTAATGCGGGCGAGAGAAGAAAGACCTGCCGCCCCCAAAGGAATTGCGTTCCCGTCCTGCGTCAGCATTTCGAAGCCAAGTGCCTGAAGCATACCGACTCCGCCGTCGTTCGTCGCGCTTCCGCCGATTCCTACGATGAAATGCCGGCACCCGTTGGCGATTGCGTCGCAGATGACTTCGCCGACCCCGTAAGTGGTTGTGTAAAGCGGATTGCGCTTTTCATCCGGTACGAGCGTAATTCCGGCCGCACCCGCCATCTCGATAATTGCGGTGCGGCTCTCCGGAAGAATTCCGTAGGTGCACGCAACGGGTTCCCCAAGAGGCCCGGTGACCGTTACTGTATGCAGCGTTCCTCCCATGCCGAGTGTAAGCGCCTCCACCGTCCCTTCGCCGCCGTCGGCCAGAGGGCGGATCTGTACTTTGGCTGACGGTACGGCAAGATGAATGCCCGACTCAATTGCCCTGCCCGCTTCGAGCGAAGAAAGGCTTCCTTTTAAAGAATCAATTGCGATTACAACATTCATACTATCGTATCTCTCCTATCTGTATTGATGAATAAAGTATGCTGCCATCGGATATTAAATATGTCTGATGGAAGAGATTGTACAGCAAATTGAAAATTTTGGCAACATATTCTTGTATATTCCGGATACACTGATTGCAGGGAATGGAAACGTTCAGAAACCCTGTCTGAACGGTTGTCAGGAAATAATATTACAGGTTGCGGAGGCGGAAAGCAATGATGCAAAATGATGCACAACGAAAATTTGGAATTCGGGATAAATTAGGCTATATGTTCGGCGATTTCGGAAATGATTTCTTTTTCCTGTTCGCAAGCAGTTTTTTGATGGTATTTTATACAAAGGTACTCGGAATCGATCCGGCGGAGGTAGGGACGCTGTTTTTAATTGCGCGGCTGGTAGACGCGTTCACAGATATTACGATGGGGCGGATTGTGGATGTATCCCGTCCGACGAAGAACGGAAAATTCAGACCCTGGATCCTTCGGATGTGTGTGCCGGTGGTTATCGCCGGTACATTATTGTTCGTGCCCTGGGTTGCAAAGCTGTCGCTGGGGTGGAGAAGAGTCTACATTTACGCGACCTATCTGCTGTGGGGAAGCTTTTGCTACACCGCGATTAATATTCCGTATGGTTCCATGGCGTCCGCGATTACCAAGGATCCGGTAGAACGAAGCGGACTTTCGACCTTCCGCAGCATTGGCGCGGCCCTGGCGGGAATCATTATCAATTCGGGAGTGCCGCTCGTGATCTACCGGTATGACAAGGCAGGCAATCAGCTGGTAATACCGGAGCGCTTCTTCTATCTTGCGGTATTATTTGCAGCGGCGGCGCTTATCTGCTATCTGCTCTGCTATGGAATGGTGAGAGAGAGAGTTACGTTCGGGAATAAAAAAGACGCCGCATCGCGGGAAAATGGAACAGAGGAGAATCGGGGAATCGGAAGAACCCTTCTTGATCTGACCCGGAATCGCGCGCTGATTGCAATTATCGCCGCGGCAATTGTCCTGCTTTTAGCAACGCTGTTCACACAGAGCATGAATGTATACCTGTATATGGATTATTTTCGAAATAACAGTGCGCTGTCTGCGGTCGGCTTCTTCGGAACCGCGGTGACGCTTCTGCTGGCTCCGTTCGCGTCGTCCATTGTGAAGAATATCGGCAAGAAGGAGGCGTCAGCGGCCGCGGTACTATTCGCGGCGGGAGTGTATTTTGTATTATACGCACTGCGGCTGAAGAACCCGTGGATGTTCTGCCTGTTCGTTGCGATCGGCAGTCTGGGAAGTGGATTATTCAACCTGCTGATATGGGCATTTATTACGGATGTCATTGATTATCAGGAGATTCTGACCGGCAGCCGCAGTGATGGTACGGTCTATGCACTCTATTCCTTTGCAAGAAAGCTCGGACAGGCCCTTGCCGGCGGTCTTGGCGGCTGGATTCTCGCAGCAATCGGTTATCAGTCTTCCGTCGCGGGAGAGACGATCGTGCAGACGGATGCAGTCGTGAACGCAATCTATTCCGTTGCGACGCTTGCTCCGGGAATCTGCTACCTAATCGTTGGGTTGATCCTGCTGTGGTGGTATCCGTTGGGGAAGAAGAAGGTTAGGGAGAATTATGAGAGATTAAATGGAGACGGACACATCTGACCTTATCAAAATCACCCCTTCATCGAGTTGATGAAAGGGTGATTTTAATGATACTATTTCACTAATTCCCACACGGTTCCTTCCCGTGTGTCCTTAATCGCAATTCCCTTCGCCGCAAGCTCATCCCGGATTGCATCCGCCGCAGCGAAATCCTTTGCCTTTTTAGCAGCCTTTCTTGCCGCGATGCGCTCCAGTACATATGCTTCAAGCTCATCATCAACCGCAGTCTCTTCCACAGTATCCGCAGCTTCAATCAGTCCAAGCGAGAGAACCTTATCATAATCTGCAATCAGCGCCCTCTTGGTTGCGTCGGAAATATCCGCCTTCAGCACATCATACAGAACCGTCAGGCCGGACGAAGTATTAATATCATTGCCAAGAGCCGTAATGAAAGCCTGACGATACTGGTCAAATGCAGCCTGGTCGACATCGCCGTCCTTTTTCAGCGAACGAATGCGGGCAATTAGCTTATTATAGGCAACCGCCGCGTTATCCAGCGCGTCATAGGTAAATACGAGCGGCTTGCGGTAGTGGCTCTGTAAGCAGAACAGGCGGTATACGAGAGGGTTATATCCCTTGGATTCCAGGAGCGACACCGTCAGGAAGTCACCCTTTGACTTACTCATCTTGCCGGTTGAATCATTCAAATGCAGAACATGGAACCAGTAATTGCACCATTTGTGGCCGAGGTAAGACTCGCTCTGTGCAATCTCGTTGGTATGATGCGGAAATGCGTTGTCAATTCCGCCGCAGTGAATATCCAGGTACTCGCCCAAATGCTTCATGCTGATGCAGGAGCACTCAATATGCCAGCCGGGGTAACCGATGCCCCACGGGCTATCCCACTTTAACTCCTGATCTTCGAACTTGGACTTGGTGAACCAGAGCACGAAATCCGTCTTGTTGCGCTTATTCGTATCCTCTTCCACACCCTCACGCACGCCGACTGCGAGATCCTCCTCGTTCTGGCTGCTTAACACATAATAATTCTCAAGCTTTGACGTATCAAAATAGACATTGCCGCCGGCAACATAGGCATAGCCCTTCTCAAGCAGCACAGTGATCATGTGGATGAACTCGTCGATGCAGTTCGTCGCAGGCTCTACGACGTCGGGAGTCTTAATATTGAGCTTCGCGCAGTCACTGAAAAATGCCTCGGTGTAAAAACGCGCCAGATCGAGAACCGTCTTGTGCTCGCGCTTGGCACCCTTGAGCATCTTATCTTCGCCGGTATCGCCGTCGCTGGTCAGATGGCCGACGTCGGTGATATTCATAACACGCTTCACATCATAGCCGATATAACGCAGGAACTTCTCCAGCACATCCTCCATGATATAGCTGCGGAGATTGCCGATGTGAGCATAGTGATATACTGTGGGGCCGCAGGTATACATCTGAACCTTGCCCTCCACGCGGGGAACGAACGGTTCCACTTTCTTGGTTAACGTATTATACAAATTTAACTGATTTTCCATAATGTCCTCATTTCTGCCGCCGTAGGGCGGCGCATCCATGTTGCTCTCATTGTATCACAAGGAGAGGGCGGTTGTAAAGTCATACGAGGCCCGGAAAATGCGGAGATTTCTGAAATTTTAATTTGACTTATTGAGAAAGGGCGCGTAAGCTAAAAGAAAAGATGGATGGCGGCAGGGAATTCCCGCTGCCGGCCGAAGTGTTCAGAGAATTTCAGAAAAGGATGGTGCTGCGAAAGCGGCAGATTGAGAGGATTTATGAAGCAGCTTGGAAGATTATTACGAATTGCGGCCGCGGTTATCATGCTGGCGGGGGCAGTGATCGGTTATGTGATGCTGGAAGGAAGTACGTTTGCAGCGGTTCTTGTGCTGATTCTGATCGTTGGAGCGGCAGCTGTGCTGCTGTCCGGGGATTTCGGAGAACAGTTCGCGCAGAAATACAGATCGGATCTGGAACGGGAAGAGGACGAAGAGACAGACCCGATTATGCGGGTTATTACGGCTGTGCCGCTGGATGAGAACCCTGTGGAGCTGGAAAAGGCAGATAATGATTCGAATAACGAGGCGGCCGATTCGATTCCAAAGGAGAATACGGAACCGGTCAAGAGTCTGACGGAAAAAGAGCCTGCCGTAAGAAGGCAGTGAGTGACGGCTCTTTCTCCCCTGATTCGCATACGGAACGCGGACATACTCCGCCTGCCCGGAGGTCCGATCAGCTCCGTACTACAGATCATCGAATTCCGACTCCCGCCGATACGCCTCCATCCGCCTTCTTCTGCGCTCAAAATACGCCTTTCTGCGTCTGCGGTGCGGCAGTTCGATAAATATAATATAAAGTCCGATGAGCAGGACAACAATTCCGACAACAACTCCGATAATAACCGGCCGAAGATCCGTCTCCTTCTCCTGTTCGACGGAAGGCGTCGGAGTCGGGCTTAACTGCTGCTTCAGCGATGCTGCAAGCGCACCCTTAATCAGAGAAGGCATGCGGGTATTGCTGAAAATAATATCCGCAAAGCCGACATATTTGCCGCCATAGGTATAATACACCTTGCCGATTACATTATCACCGCGCTTGAACTTCGTAATCGGATAGTATATGATAGAACGCTCCGCATCCTCGAACTGAGCGCTGTTCGGCAGAGTAACCGTAGCAGTGCTGATGCGCAGGGGAGAATACGACTCACTTGCAACATTGCTGCCCTCCGGGATCAGAGACGGCGGAAGCTCTAACGTCTCCTTGTCCGTGCTGTCAAGCTGATACGCAGTATAATTATTAAATCCATAATCCAGCAGCTTTGTCGTATCCGAATATGCCAGATCACCGGTGTCACATTTCATAACAACGCAGATCAGAGTCAGGCCGTCGCGCTCTGCGAAGGTGACAAGCGTTGTTCTCGCAACGTCCGTATAACCGGTCTTGCCGCCGATGCAGCCGTCATAATTCAGCGTCTTGCGGATGAATCGGTGGTGATTCGCGATCGGGCGTGCCACGTTCTTATTCGTGGCAGGAATTGTATGCGTTCTGGTCGCAGTAATGGTACGGAACGTCTCGTTCGTAAGCGCCTGGCGGGAAATTAATGCCATATCATACGCGGTCGTATAATGGTCATCCTCGTGCAGACCGTGCGGATTGGCAAAATGCGTTCCCAGGCATCCGAGCTCTGCGGCCCGTTCATTCATCATCTCCACATAATTCTCCATTGTGCCGCCGATGTGCTCGGCAACCGCATAGGCGAGATTGTTATCGGATTCCAGCATGATACCGTAAAGCATCTCTTCCAGAGTTGTGCACTCCTCGACATCGAATCCGATACGGCTCGAATCACGCTGAACGTTCCAGATAGAGTCATAAGTGGTATATACGGTATCACTCAAATCTCCAAGCTCTAAGGCGAGCAGGGTTGTCATAATCTTGGTAATACTGGCGGGATAACGCTTCGCGTGGCTGTCCTTTTCGTACAGAATCAGCCCGGTATCCGCGTCCATTACAATTGCAGAGGCCGCATTCACCTCCGGAGCGCCGGACGGCCAGAGAGAGGCATCTACCGGACCGGGATCCGGGAGAGAGACCGTGGCATCGGCTGTTGTATCAGAAGAACCCGCGGTCGTGTCAGAAGAACCGGACGAAGCGGCAGTCGATACGGCCGAAGCAGAAGAGAATCCGGTTACGGTAACACAAAGAAGCAGTGCATAACAAAGTTGTCTGGAATATTTCTTAAATCTGGTAAACATATGTAACTCCAATCTATTATCAATCCCTGTCGGGTGGAAAATGGGAACGCAGTGACGCAAAAGAACCAGCGCATCGAACACGAATCCATATCGCGCAGCAAAGTCCACACAAAAGCGTTCTAATTCCGCACCAAATCAGGATATTTCGTCATATTAACATGGTACAAAAATTATTATAGAGGATTTCAGTCTCTACCGCAAGACAAAAAATTCTTAAATTTGCGGTTTATTGTCTGAACTGTTACAGAAATTTTTTTGGGAAAAATGGAACTGCCTATTTACGGATGAAAAAAAAGCCATTATAATAGGAGAAAGGAATTTTGAGGCGCAAAAAGCGGCTATGGAAGCGGAGCGAGGATGAAGGGCAGCAGGATGGGAGGATGTCTATGAGACAGATTTATAATAACTTCAGAACATTTTTGTCGATTGATTTTGAACGAATTGAGATTAACACCATTGATAATTACGATGGTATGGTACATAAAAAGACGAATAAGATTCCGGTGAGCATATCGGCAAGACATGTGCATCTGGATCGCAAGGCTCTGGATATTCTGTTTGGGGAGGGCTATGAGCTCACGGTATTCAAGGAGCTGTCCCAGCCCGGCCAGTATGCGTCGAACGAGAAGGTTACGATTGCGGGCGTGAGAGGAAGCTTCGAGGGCGTGCGGGTGCTCGGACCGCTCAGACGCAGCAGCCAGGTGGAGATTTCGATGACGGACGCGAGAAAGCTTGGAATTAACCCTCCGGTTCGCAGCTCGGGAGATCTTGCGGGCAGCGCGCCGATAACGATTATCGGACCTGCAGGCGTGCTTGTGCTCAAAGAAGGCTGCATCGTAGCCGAACGCCACATTCACATGAGTCCCGCTGACGCGGAAAAATACGGAGTGTACGACGGCGAGAAGGTCATGGTCAAGATTCATAACGCGAAGGGCGGAATCCTGGATAACGTAATCATTCGTGTGCGGGATGATTTCGAGTTGGATATGCACATTGATACGGACGACGCGAATGCGTTCCTGATTCATAACAGTGACTGGATTGAGTTGATCCGGGAAGAGGATGGACTGGAAGGATGAGCGCGGGTCGGGAGGATGAAGCCGGAA
Source organism: Lachnospiraceae bacterium (assembly GCA_017623215.1). Taxonomy (GTDB): domain Bacteria; phylum Bacillota; class Clostridia; order Lachnospirales; family Lachnospiraceae; genus Caccomorpha. The sequence goes on from JAGAPO010000113.1 coordinate 15,165, forward strand.
TAACAGCGAATCAACAGAATATAGAAAATCAGCAGGGCAGGAATGAAAGCGACATTCCTGCCCTGCTGGGATCAGCCCATGAATTCCGATAACTCCATCTCGAAGCTCTTATTATTTCTTCTGGCCATAATAAGCATTTGCCCCATGCTTTCTGAGATAATGCTTATCCAACAGCTCCTGCTGCATCGGAGGAATCGTACTTCCGGACAGTGCCAGATTATGCCAGGCCATGAAGGAGACCTCTTCGAGTACGACTGCGTTATGGACGGCGTTCATCGGATCGGTACCCCATGCGAACGGACCATGGCTGTGAACCAGAACGGCGGGAACATCATCGGGATGAATGCCGCCCGTTACAAACCGCTCAATAATAACAGAACCGGTCTCTTTCTCGTAAGCCGCCGCGATCTCATCGGGCGTCATCTTCCGGGTGCAGGGAATCTCCCCGTAGAAATAATCGGCGTGTGTGGTGCCAAGTGCCGGAACCCCGATCCCGGCCTGTGCCATCGTAGTAGCCCAGCGGGAATGCGTATGTACAATACCGCCAATATTCGGAAATGCCTTGTACAGCTCAACATGAGTCGGCGTATCGGAGGAAGGCTTCAGATCCCCCTCGACCCGATTCCCTTCCAGATCGACAACGACCATATCGGAAGCTTTCATTACATCATACTCCACGCCGGAGGGCTTAATGACAACCAGCCCTTTTTCCCGATCAATTCCGGAGACATTTCCCCAGGTAAAAGTGACCAAGCCATGCTTGGGAAGCTGCATATTGGCCTCATAGACGATCTGTTTTAATTCTTCCAACATAATTCATACCATGCCTTTCTTTGAAAATATATATAGGCGGAAGTCTGTTATCACTCCCTCGGCGCAGCGCTTCCGCGCGTTACAATCGACGGTGCCATCTGATTTGTTCCTCATATTCATATTTTACTATAAGAAGAAGAGATTGTAAATCCGAAATATACTTGAGCTTGTTATCGTGTTTATATAGCGAATAAAATTTTTTATCCCTTTCCATTCTTTGAGAAGGTTACACCTGGTCGGACGCACCAGATAGTACGCCCGGTATTCCGCCTTACCCTGCGCCTTTTCCGGTGTTTCATAAAAATGGTCTTTTTCCTTATAGAAGTCGAGCAATTCCATCTCGTGGAAATACAGTGCCGCTTCTTCTGACAGTCCTGCCTGCTTCCCTTTTAGGCCCCCGACGGAATCTCCTTATCAGCAGCCTGAGCGGCAAGGGATAAGATGCATTTGGTCTGATCGGTGCGATAGGAACCGGACCGGAGAGCAGACCTCCGTATCTCCTGGGATAGGTTCGTTGCCCCGCACATTTTTACAGGTTTCCATTCATATTTTATTTGTGTTTATCAGAACGGGCGGTTATAATGATTTTAAATACAAACACTTGAGAGGAGGAGGTTCCATGGAGCTTCTTGCGGAAACTCTGGGAGAATAGACGGGTGCTGAGATTCGCGGAGAGTCAGAAGGCGCAGTTGATTTAGAAAGTAAGAATTATCGGGAAAGGTCAGCCTATTGCGCGGTGCCGTAAACAATATAAATTTTGTTGATATGATTGACGGATATATATAAATTATGTATAATAAAAAGTGTTAAACTTGTGATTGAAGAGTACAAAATGTAAGATGTATTTTAGATAAATAGGGTGGTGTGATTGTGTAATGTCAAAAGACATTTAAGGTTTACATCATCCTATTTATTGTATACAATGATGGTGGGGGCGATTAGATAATCGTATCAGTTAGCGTGAAGCAATGCACGCGCAGACCATTAAAGACAATTCTATTCTTTGTGTTATTAACGTTAGGAAGCTTTCTGCTCTGTCTTGGTGTCCGTTTCTATCAGTATTCTGCTCAATGCAGAACGCGTCTGGAAGGGAATTTTACTACTATTGCGGTACCGAATATCAACAGAATCAACGAGGAAATCCCTCGAGGAGGCTCGATAATTGGGTTATACGAGCAGGTTTTATCAGGGGGAGAGGAGACCGGAATCGGAGAATTGGATCAACGAGAAGGATACATGGGATATTCGGAAACCTGGAGAACGGTGATGCAGTATGGAAGCGGTTGTTATGATATGGATAATTATTGTAAATGGGTTGCAGCAGTAGTGACCTGCAAGGGAGAGAAAATCGAATCGAACAGCATCCTATCAGAACGTACCTATATTTATCAAGTAGAAGAAATGGTTGGGTGGGAGGAACGGTTCGCGGTGCCGGAAGTTATATATGCAAGGATTCCAGACGGTTACCCGACCGGAGAACCAGGGCAGAGATGTCTGATAGTCGGAAGAGTATGGGAACGGCTTACGCCGGAGGATCCAAAAGCGAGTGAATTTCAATACCAAATTGAAATTCCTGTATTGGGAGAGTTTTATAAGAACAGAGTATCGGGAACATTTGGGATGACTCCCTTGGTAGTGTTGAAAGGCGGTCTGGAAGAACCAGACAACCACAAAAGATCTGAAAAAGAACCTGAATTTCTTAAGCGGCCTCCAACCGGTATTCTGGGCAATCGCGTGTGGAATCAGTTTCCTGGCGGGATTCCTTGCTGCCAGAAGCCGCCGCAGGGAAATCGCGGTAATCCGAAGTCTGGGAGCGGGCAAATTGCGGGTATTTCTGATTCATGCGTTTTTATCTTATATCTGGCGGGAACTGCAGGTCCTGCGATTCGCCTGATGGGCGATCGGAAACTGGCCATCTTGACGAAGAAGGAGTAAGGGGGGAACATACCGGACCGTTCACGGCGTGCATCGCAGATCACATCCTCGCGGATATCGGGTATAAATTCAGCGCAATTTTCTTTGTTTTGCGATCTCCGAAGTTACACAAACTCCTCCAACAGCCGAACCACATCCCCCAATATCCGGACGCTCTCAACCGGATTCCCTTTCACGTTCAGGGAATGGCCGCCGTTGTCTGCCTGCCACAGCGCAATCTGATTGGAGGTACAGTAATCCTTCAGCCGATCCTTCTTAAGAACATAATCCCTGCCGCCCGCAATTACAAGACACCTGCCAGGCTTCATATATCGCAGCGTTCCGGGAAGAGGGGTCAGAAATACGTGACGAACCGGGATGGCAAGCAGCTCCTCGACATACCCCGCGACGATGGTACCGATGCTCTTCGAAAGGAATAAATACTCGGAATAACCGCACCCGACCGCTTCCTTCACCGCGCCCAGCGCCTGTTCCTTGACGGCGGACATGGCATCCTCGGCACTCTCGGAGGGAAGATCGCCGTAATTCACCTTCAGAATGTCGTAGCCCTTTTCCTCCAGCACACGAACCGCATAGTAGAATAAGGGAGAATCCGTGCTGTAGTTCCTTCCGGGAAAGAGAACCGCCAGCTTTTTGATACTTGCTGCACCCATAATAACACCCCGTCTTTCTGATTATTCTGCCGGTTAAGCCCGATGATCGATAGGAGCCGCGGGCTGTCTGTATTTCGCATATTGATATACTTATTATAGTATAAAATGGGGCAGCTGTCAAATGATAGGGAAGAAAAATCCCCATAAAAGGGAGGAAGGCCGCCGGAGTGAATGTCCGTGCGGCCTTTATGTATGAAAAAGCATCTACAATCTATAGAACACGAGCTCTGTGGGGAATCGGAACTCGTGGATCTTTGCTTATTTATAGTTTATATTATATACGAGAAATATGAAGAAAGTGTGTTCAAAATATGTACATTCTGTAAATGTTTTTGCAGATATGAGCGGAATTTGTAAGTTATTCTTGAAAATGCAGGGGAAACTGGGTATCATAAAGAATGGGCAGGGAGATCCCTGTGTGAAAAAAGCAGGATTTTAGAATAGAAAGGTGCGTCTGGCGGCAGGTCCGAATTGGCCTTTGGAAGAAAAATTATCGCCGGCAGAGAGGGAGGAAAAGATGAGACTTAGAAATATAACAGGTTCCCGTGAGATGATTGCGGAGAGCCAATATGTAGTGCAGGAACCGGAGCAGTATAAGGGAAGGTGGAAGGAGTTCTTCGGGAATGAGAACCCGATCCATATCGAGATTGGGATGGGCAAGGGCAAATTCCTGACGACGCTTGCACTGCAGAATCCGGATATTAATTATATTGGAATCGAAAAGTATTCGAGCGTACTGCTTCGGGCGACACAGAAGCGTGAGGAGATGGAGGAATGTACGAATCTGTATTTTCTGCGATATGACGCAGAGGAGATTCTTCGGGTATTTGATAAGGATGAGGTTGACCGGATCTATCTGAACTTTTCGGATCCATGGCCGAAGGATCGCCATGCGAAGAGAAGATTGACCTCGAAGGAATTCCTGAAGCGTTACAACGAGTTCCTGGTTCCGGACGGCAAGGTAATCTTTAAGAGCGACAATCGGATGCTGTTCGATTTTACGCTGGAGCAGGCGGCGGAGGCGAGGTGGCAGACCTCGGAGGTTACATATGACCTGCATCACAGTGAGTATGTGGAAGGAAATGTGATGACCGAGTACGAGGAGAAGTTCAGCGCGCAGGGGAATCCGATTCATCGGGTGGTACTGACGAGATAAGAGCTGACAGGCACGTCGGAGCGCTTTGCATCATATCCTGTAACAAGGAAAGAAGTGCGAGGTGTCTGTATGAAATGTTCGATGAAACGGCAGCTTGCCAGAGTATTGGGCGGAAATGTGGAATTGAACCGAAAGGTCTTATGTATAAAGCGCTCCTGGGATGAAGTGGAAGAAATCTTAAAGGGTGCCGGAAAGAAGAAGGAAGAGGGAAAACGGCGGAAGAGATAGGACGGGTAGAAACTGCAGTGATAAAGGGAGGCACTGATAGAATGGCTTTAGTTTCTGCAGCCTTCCTGTTGACTGAGTATATGGCTGTCATGTGCGACAGAGCACAGACAAAGACGGAAAAGGCTATCGGGAAAGAGCGCGGGGGATGCGCTCTTTCCCGATAGCCAAAATTATATCGGTGTAACGTAAGAATGGTAAGCGTCAGGAAGCATTAGACTGCCGCAAATGCCTGCTCGAGATCCTCGAGGATATCATCGATATGCTCCGTACCAATCGACAGACGAATCGTGTTCGGCTGAATACCCTGATCCAGAAGCTCTTCCTCAGTCAGCTGAGAGTGAGTCGTGGAAGCCGGATGAATGACAAGGGACTTTACATCCGCAACGTTGGCAAGCAGGGAGAAGATCTCAAGCTTGTCGATGAATGCTTTCGCCTCCTCGGCACCGCCCTTGATGTTGAAGGTGAAGATCGAAGCGCCGCCGTTCGGGAAATACTTCTCATACAGAGCGTGGTGCGGGTGATCCGGGAGCGAAGGATGGTTCACGCTCTCAACCTTCGGATGCTTCGAAAGGTAGTCCACAACCTTCAGTGCGTTCTCCACGTGGCGCTCAACGCGCAGGGAGAGAGTCTCTAAGCCCTGCAGGAATAAGAATGCATGAAGCGGAGCAAGAGTAGCACCGGTATCACGAAGCAGGATGGCACGAATCTTGGTGACAAAAGCTGCGGGGCCGACTGCCTTCGTAAAGCTGATTCCGTGATAGCTCGGGTTCGGCTCAGTGATGGACGGGAACTTGCCGCTTGCCTCCCAGTCGAACTTGCCGCTGTCTACGATGACACCGCCGATTGCGGTTCCGTGGCCGCCGATGAACTTGGTTGCGGAATGTACTACGATGTCAGCGCCGTGATCGAACGGACGGATCAGGAACGGAGTTGCAAAGGTGGAATCCACAACGAGCGGGATGCGGTGACGGTGTGCGATAGCAGCAACTGCGTCGATATCAATTAAGGTCGCATTGGGATTGCCGATGGTCTCAATAAAGAGAGCCTTTGTATTCTCGTTGATTGCGCGTTCGAAGGAACCTTCCTCGTCCGGATCAACGAATGTTGCTGTAATGCCGTACTGCGGCAGTGTGTGCGCAAGCAGATTATACGTTCCGCCGTAGATCGTCTTGGCGGATACGATATTGTCGCCTGCCTGAGCGAGATTTAAAAAAGTATAAGTAATCGCTGCTGCACCGGAAGCAACGCCAAGTGCGGCAACACCGCCCTCTAATGCGGCAATTCTCTTCTCAAATACATCGACCGTGGAATTCGTCAGTCTTCCGTAGATATTGCCGGCGTCGGCAAGGCCAAAACGTGCTGCTGCGTGAGCGCAGTCGCGAAATACATACGAAGTGGTCTGGTAAATCGGAACTGCTCTTGCGTCGGATGCGGGATCGGGCTGTTCCTGTCCTGCGTGTAACTGAATGGTTTCAAATCTATAATTTTTGCTGCTCATAATAAAATTCTCCCTTCTGTGTGTAAAGATCGGAATATATTGACAGGATGTATTCCGTTGTTATCATTATAAAGTATCAAGCATAATGCTGTCCGTGTGTTAGTATAAGTGATTCTTCGCATATTCCAGATCGACTTGAATAGCGCCGGATTATGCAGGGGAACAATTACTCTGGCAGCGGCACATTCGTCCGAATCTGTAATTATGACGGATTAAAAAGCAAAATAGAAAAGACATACGTCATAACCTCCTTGGTTGGTGAAAACTGTGTATTCGGTATGCATTTGATTATATACCATTAAAACCTATATGTCAAGTAGGTTTTAAGAAAATTAGAAAAATTATTGAGGATTTCTCCGTGCCTGCCTTTTTGTTATAAACTGTCTTGCTTAGATAACATAATGATCCGAAGAATTTCTCTCATGATACTGATCCAGAATATCCTGCAGCGTAATGTTGTCCAGATACTCGCTGATCACCTTGTGCAGTCCTTCCCAGACAGGAAGGGTAATACAATTCTCGCAGCGTTCGCACTGGTTTGGCGTATTTTCCAGGCAGGCGACGGGGGCGAGACTGCCTTCGGTAATACGTAAGATTTCACCGACTGTATATTGTTCCGGATCTTTCGCGAGGCGATAGCCGCCCTGATGACCGCGGTTGGTCTGGAGAATATCCGGGCGATTTAAGAGCGGAACAATCTGTTCCAGATATTTTTTGGAAATGTTCTGGCGATCTGCGATATCCTTTAGGGCAACGAAGCCGTTATTCGGGTTATCCGCCAGATCCAGAAGCATACGCAGGGCATACCTGCCTTTGGTTGATATTTTCATAATGATACCGTGCCTTCCTTTCATGCCGCTGATTTCGCGGCTTTTTTCTGATAATCTATTATTTCCTTATAATCTGTAATTGTAGTCATCGAATCTTAATGTCACGTTTTTTTAGACGACGATCCAGCCATTTGCTGCAAAGGTGTGCAATAACCGCAACAACCGGAACGCCAAGGAACATGCCGAGCACGCCGAAATACGAGCCGCCGACGGTGATGGCGAAGATAACCCACAGAGGCGTAAGGCCGGTCGAGTTGCCGAGGATCTTGGGGCCGAGAAACCACCCGTCGAATTGCTGCAGCACAAAGATCATGAAGCCGAATAAGACGGCCTGTACCGGATCGATACACAGATACAGCACTACGCCGGGAACCGCCCCGATGAACGGTCCAAAATACGGAATCATGTTGGTGACGCCAACGATTACGCTGAGCAGCACCGCATACGGGAATCGGAATATCGTCATAAGGATAAAGCACAGGATTCCGATAATCAGGGAATCAATGGATTTCCCGACGATAAAGCCGGAAAAGATCTGGTTACATTCACTGGCCGTCTGTGTAAAGGATTTTGCCTTCGCAGGGGGCAGAAACGCATACAGGAGACGGCAGGCATTCCGGGCGAGAAGCCGCTTGTCGAACAGCATATAGCAGGAGATTACGATCGCAAGCAGCAGATTAATTGCAAGCCGGACGATCCGAACGCCGACGTTGACGATAACCGGAACCACATTCTTGACAAGGCTGGTTCCATAAGCGATCAGATCCGGAACGGACATGGTCAGATATTCTTCCAGCTTATTCAGATTCAGCTCCGGAAAATGCAGCTCCAGCCATTCAATGAACTCGATGATTGCTGCAACCAGATCCGGAATTCGGTTCGTCAGATCCATAATGCTGGTGCCAATCTGGGGAAATACATACAGCAGCGCAACCGTAACAAGGCCAATGACCGCCAGATAGGACAGCACAAGAGAAAGCAGCAGCCTTGCAGTGCTCGGCTTCCAATGCAGCAGATCGCCGAATAACTGCTGGTCAAGCCGCTTGACCAGCGGATTCAGAATATAGGCGATGAAAAAGGCTACGAGGAACGGAGACAGAATACCAAGCAGCTGCTTAAACCATGTCTTCAGAGTGGGAAGATTCACGATCGCATATACAATCAGCGCGGATGCTGCGACCAGGAACAGCGCGTAGATGCAGATGGTAAAATACTTCCGGTTCGGAAACCAACGGTAGTTGTCGGAACTCGTTTCCGGGGAGGCAGCAGGATGCGGTTCGGAAGCAGCCGCCTGCCGGACAGACTCCGCTTCCGCAGACGAATTCGCTTCCTCGAGCGTCTCTGCAGTCGAAGGATTCGGGCGGCCGGCATCTACGGGGATAATAATTTCAATCGGACCGAACTGCTTTTCAGCGTGATTCTTCTTTTTAAATAAATGCGTAGAATGATGAGGTTTTTTATCTGCTTTTTTCAAGGTATCGAACTCCTTCCTCCGTTCTTCCTGGGTGGAAATACTATATATAATACTATAACATTAATCGGGCATTTCGTACAGGGGAGAATTTTCTAAAATCCCGAAGATTTTATGAGAAAGGATAGGCATCAATGACACGGCGGATACCGCTTCGTACGGAGCGTACCCCCATAGAGGATCGGCGGAATCAGTAAAAATATTCCTGAAAAAAGAAAATGCAAAAGCAGAAAAAAATTTTTTGAAAAAATAAAAAAAGTGCTTGCATTTTTTTTTGACCTGTGTTATTATTGTATACGCGCTTGAGAGACGCAGAATAAGACATGCACCGCTAGCTCAGTTGGTAGAGCACCTGACTCTTAATCAGGGTGTCCAGGGTTCGAGCCCCTGGCGGTGCACGCAGGAGACCGAACAACGTTCGGTCTTTTTTGCTTTATAGGAAAGTTCGACTTTCGTTGAACTATTGAACGAAAAAGCCCGCGCAGAGGCGGGCAGAAAGAATAGATGACGCTGTTTAGAAG
>JAGAPO010000114.1 GCA_017623215.1 Lachnospiraceae bacterium
TGCGTTGAACGCAGTACATACGAGCGGATGCAGCTTAATCGCCTTACCCTCTACCAGAATCGGCTCGAATGCCTGGATACCCAGACGATGGAGCGTAGGAGCACGGTTCAGCATAACCGGATGCTCACGGATAACCTCCTCTAATACATCCCATACCTCAGGCTGAAGGCGCTCTACCATCTTCTTCGCCGACTTGATGTTGTGTGCGGTACCTCTGGATACCAGCTCCTTCATTACGAAGGGCTTGAACAGCTCGATTGCCATCTCCTTGGGGAGACCGCACTGATATATCTTGAGCTCCGGACCAACTACGATAACGGAACGGCCCGAATAGTCAACACGCTTACCTAAGAGGTTCTGACGGAAACGTCCCTGCTTACCCTTTAACATATCGGAAAGGGACTTAAGCGGTCTGTTGCCGGGTCCGGTTACCGGACGGCCTCTTCTTCCGTTGTCGATTAAGGCATCCACAGCCTCCTGAAGCATTCTCTTCTCGTTGCGCACGATAATATCCGGAGCACCGAGCTCTAAAAGTCTCTTCAGACGGTTATTTCTATTGATAATTCTGCGGTACAGATCGTTCATATCGGAGGTCGCAAAACGTCCGCCGTCCAGCTGTACCATAGGACGCAGATCCGGAGGAATAACCGGAACTACGGTCAGAATCATCCATTCCGGACGATTGCCGGACTCACGGAATGCTTCCACAACCTCGAGTCTCTTGATAATTCTGGCTCTCTTCTGGCCAGATGCATCCTTTAATTCTTTCTTCAGCTCTGCGGATTCCTTCTCAAGGTCAATCGCCTCTAACAACTCCTTGATCGCCTCAGCACCCATGCCGACGCGGAATCTGGAGCCGTACTTGTCATAGGCCTCGCGGAATTCCTTTTCATTCAATACCTGCTTCTCCTGCAGGCCGGTATCTCCCTTATCGAGTACGATATAGGACGCAAAATACAGGACCTTCTCAAGGGTTCTCGGAGACAGATCGAGGATGAGTCCCATACGGCTCGGGATTCCCTTGAAATACCAGATGTGGGAGACAGGCGCTGCGAGTTCAATGTGACCCATTCTCTCACGGCGCACGCTCGCCTTTGTAACTTCAACGCCACAGCGGTCACATACAACGCCCTTATAACGGATCTTCTTGTATTTTCCGCAGTGACACTCCCAATCCTTGTTGGGTCCGAAGATCTTCTCACAGAACAGGCCGTCTTTCTCCGGCTTTAATGTTCTGTAGTTGATGGTCTCCGGCTTCTTTACCTCGCCCCGGGACCATTCCTTGATCTTATCAGGGGAAGCAAGACCAATCTTTATCGCATCATACGTAATTTCTTTTACGTTATCATTGCTTACTACTTCAGGCATCTTTTCAGGTACTCCTTCCGTTTAATATATGGCTCATTAATCCTCGTAATCATCCATCTCGCCAAATTCCATGTCGTCGTCTTCAAATACATTGAATTCCGGCTCTTCCCCGTCCTTCTGATCATCCGGGTGTACCTGGCTGTAGCCGGCGTCCTCGTAATCTTCCTCATAGCGGAAGTTCTCGTCTCCTTCAATTAAAGGAGTCAGGTCGCCGTCACCGTAGTCGATATTCTCGGTCATCTTCACTTCTTCGCCGTTCTCGTCAAGAACCGTAACGTCGAGAGCAAGGGACTGAAGCTCTTTTAACAGTACCTTGAAGGACTCAGGAATACCAGGATCGGAAATGTTGTCACCCTTGATAATCGCCTCGTAGGTCTTAACACGTCCGGTTACGTCATCGGACTTGACGGTCAGAATCTCCTGCAGGATATAAGCAGCGCCATATGCCTCAAGAGCCCAAACCTCCATCTCACCGAAACGCTGGCCGCCGAACTGTGCCTTACCGCCGAGAGGCTGCTGGGTAACAAGGGAGTAAGGACCGGTCGAACGTGCGTGAATCTTATCGTCAACCAGGTGATGCAGCTTTAAGTAATGCATGAAGCCGACCGTTACCGCACCGTCGAAATACTCACCGGTACGTCCGTCACGCAGACGAACCTTACCGTCACGGTTAATCGGAACACCCTTCCATTCCTCTCTGTAATCCATATTGTTCTCAAGATAATCCATAACCTCCGGATCCAGGACATCCTTATACTTCTCGTAGAATTCGTCCCACTCGGTGTTGACATAGTCATTCGCGAGCTCCAGAGTATCCATAATGTCAACCTCGTTCGCACCGTCGAATACCGGCGTTGCAACGTTAAAACCAAGTACCTTCGCAGCAAGGCTTAAGTGAATCTCAAGCACCTGTCCGATATTCATTCGGGAAGGTACGCCCAGAGGATTCAGTACGATATCGAGCGGACGTCCGTTCGGAAGGAACGGCATATCCTCAACCGGAAGCACGCGGGATACAACACCCTTGTTGCCGTGACGACCGGCCATCTTATCGCCGACCTGAATCTTTCTCTTCTGAGCAATGTAGACACGGACGGTCTCATTCACTCCAGGAGACAGCTCATCGCCGTTCTCTCTTGTAAATACCTTCGCATCCACGATAATTCCGTACTCACCATGCGGTACGCGTAAGGAGGTGTCTCTTACCTCTCTTGCCTTCTCACCGAAGATGGCGCGGAGCAGTCTTTCTTCCGCAGTCAGCTCGGTCTCACCCTTCGGTGTTACCTTACCAACGAGGATATCACCGGCACGAACCTCTGCACCGATGCGGATGATACCTCTTTCAGCTAAATCCTTTAACGCATCATCGCCGACGCCCGGACCATCTCTTGTGATCTCTTCCGGTCCGAGCTTTGTATCACGCGCTTCGGTCTCGTACTCTTCTATATGAACGGATGTGTAGACATCCTGCTGTACCAGCTTCTCGCTTAACAGAACCGCATCCTCGTAGTTGTAGCCTTCCCAGGTCATAAAACCGATTAACGGGTTCTTACCAAGAGCAAGCTCGCCGCCTGCTGTGGAAGGACCGTCCGCGATAACCTGTCCTGCCGTTACCCTCTCACCCTTCTTAACGATGGTTCTCTGGTTAATGCAGGTACCCTGGTTGCTGCGTACGAACTTCTGCAGTCTGTAGGTGTCTCTGGTATTATCATCATTCTTAATTACAATCTCCTTCGAAGTGGAACGCTCTACCACACCGTCCTTCTTCGAAAGGATGCAGACACCGGAGTCAACCGCTGCCTTACGCTCCATACCGGTTCCAACGACAGGAGCCTCCGGAATTAATAACGGAACGGCCTGACGCTGCATGTTCGAGCCCATCAGCGCACGGTTCGCATCGTCGTTCTCCAGGAACGGAATCATCGCGGTCGCAACCGAGAAGACCATCTTCGGGGATACGTCCATCAGGTCGATTCTGCTCTTCTGGAACAGGGAGGTCTCCTCACGGAAACGGCCGGATACGTTGTTGTTCACGAAATATCCGTTCTCATCGAGCGGTTCGTTCGCCTGCGCAACTCTGTACTTATCCTCTTCGTCCGCTGTCAGGTATACAACCTCGTCCGTAACTCTCGGATTCTTCGGATCGCTCTTATCCACCTTGCGGTAAGGAGCCTCAACGAAGCCGTACTGGTTAATTCTCGCATACGATGCAAGGGAGTTAATCAGACCGATGTTCGGACCTTCGGGAGTCTCGATCGGGCACATTCTTCCGTAGTGGGAATAGTGAACGTCTCGAACCTCGAATCCGGCACGATCACGGGACAGACCGCCGGGACCGAGCGCGGAGAGACGTCTCTTGTGCGTCAGCTCACTAAGCGGATTGTTCTGATCCATGAACTGGGACAGCTGGGAGCTTCCGAAGAACTCCTTCACTGCTGCCGTTACCGGCTTTATATTAATCAGGGACTGCGGGCTTACCCCCTCCAGATCCTGCGTTGTCATTCTTTCTCTTACCACACGCTCCATTCTGGACAGACCGATGCGGTACTGGTTCTGAAGCAGCTCACCAACGGCACGGATACGGCGGTTGCCCAGATGGTCGATATCATCCGCGTTGCCGACGCCATACTCCAGATGCATATTGTAGTTAATCGAAGCAAGGATGTCCTCCTTCGTGATGTGCTTCGGAATCAGATCGTGCAGATGCTTGTGGATCTGAACCTTTAACTCTTCCTCATCCGGATTCTCATCCAGAATCGCCTTTAACGCAGGATAATAAACATCCTCCGTAACTCCAAGTTCCTTCTTATCCACATCTACAAATGCGTTCAGATCAACCATCATATTCGACAGGACCTTCACGTTGCGCTCTTCCGTCTGAATCATAATGCTCGGAACCGCCGCGTTCTGAATCTGATTCGCCAGCTCCTCGGTAATCATGGTTCCTGCCTCTGCCAGAATCTCGCCGGTGGTCTGATCCACAACATCCTCTGCCAGAGCAAAGCCGACTACGCGGTTGCGCAGCGCCAGCTTCTTATTAAACTTATAACGGCCAACCTTCGCCAGATCGTAACGTCTCGGATCGAAGAACATACTGTTAATCAGGGACTCCGCGCTCTCTACGGAAAGCGGCTCGCCCGGACGAAGCTTCTTATATAACTCCAAAAGACCGTCCTGGTAGTTATCCGAAGGATCCTTTGTAAAGCTTGCGGTAATCTTCGGCTCCTCACCGAACAGCTCTTCGATCTGTGCATTCGTACCATATCCTAACGCACGAATCAGAACGGTAATCGGAACCTTACGGTTTCTATCTACTCTTACATAAAATACATCATTCGAGTCGGTCTCATACTCAAGCCATGCGCCTCTGTTCGGGATAACCGTGCAGGAGTACAGCTTCTTACCGATCTTATCATGACCGACCGCATAATAGATACCGGGGGAACGTACCAGCTGGCTTACAATAACACGTTCCGCGCCGTTAATTACGAACGTACCTGTCTCCGTCATCAACGGGAGATCACCCATAAAGATATCATGCTCATTAATCTCGTCCGTCTCATGATTGTGAAGACGTACCTTAACCTTCAAAGGTGCGGCGTAAGTGGCATCTCTTTCCTTACATTCTTCGATGGTATATTTCTTATCATCCTCGCATAATACGAAATCAACGAATTCCAGGCTCAAATGTCCGCTGTAATCCGAAATCGGAGAAATATCATCAAAGACCTCGTTCAGTCCTTCATCCAGGAACCACTTGTACGAATCCTTCTGGACCTCAATGAGATTCGGCATATCTAAAACTTCTTTCTGCCGGGAATAACTCATTCGAACGCCTTTGCCAACTTTGATTGGACGTATTCTGTTTTTATCCATTGACGTTTTCACCCCTTGTGATATTTAGAATTTGCACTATAATTGCCGGAGCTTCTCAGTTCATGACAATTTATTATAAAATTTTTAAACTTTTTGCTCAAAATCACTTTTCAATTCTGTGATTGTGTGCTATAATATGAGCAGGTGGGCATATAAAACCATAATAGTGCACTTTTCATATTACATCAGTCTTGTCAAGTTGTCAATACGATATTGGCAGCTTTTTTTATTTTTGGCACTTTTACCTGCATAATTTCAAAAATGCCCGAAAAAACTGGCATTTCCGTGAGACAGCGGCGGTTCGATGCCTTTCGTTCCACCGCTGTCTCTCACTTCATACTGTCTCTCACTTCATTCGTCTCTCATTTCATTCATTATATACGGATTCTCTTGCACTGAGCAGGCGCCGCACAGGTAATCGAAAGCGCTCCATTCCCGTCCTTCTTCCACTCTACCGCAATCGGGCCGTAGGGGGTCGGCACACTTCCCTTTGCAAAGGTCAGGCCGGAGGTCTTCGGTTCGATTACGAACTCCTGATAGCCGGGTTTCACTGCCCTTACTCCAAGAACCTCGGAGATTAAGAATACCGCGGGCGAAGCCGACCACGCGTGTGCCACGCTTCTTGCCCAGTCGCGGCCGTTCTTGAAGGTCTCAATGCAGGTGGTAAGGTTGCTCTCAAGCAGTGCGCTCCAGTCCCGGCGCTGCACGTTCAGGGCGAGTTCGTCATAGCCAAGCTTATATGCAGCCTTCAGCGCAAAGAACAGGAAGAACGGAGAACCAATGTGCACATAGCCGCCCGGCGCCTCTTCCTCGGATGGGTCTCCCGGAGTGCGGTTCACCGGAGTTCCCGCCACATAACACCCGCTCTCCAGATTATCAATCAGAAAGCGCTTCGCATCGTCTAAGCGTTCGTCCGGAACGCAGTCGTACAGAATGGCCATGGTATTGCTCTGCACGCTGATACGGGCCTTGGATAAATAGGTCTCGTAGGATTCCTTCTCCATTCCGCGTTTCTCCATGTATTCACAATACCTCCGATAGCTGTATTCATCTCTCGCGGTATCCACATACGCGCGCTTTTCCTCGCTCCAGCAGTAACGATTCACTGCGTCGCGGTACGCACTTTGCCGGCTGCGGTAATGGACGGCCAGCTCCGTCTCCCCTAACAGTTGTGCCATGTCAGCGGCCTTACCGAAGGCGTAAGACAGCATTACGTTGTTCGCGGTTACCTCACCGTAGAATTCCAGGTCATTATTCGACCACTCAATCAGGTTCCACGCTCCCTGCATATCGAACAGACCGCGGGAATTCGTCATCTTCTCACAGCGTGACATCGTCTCCTTCACTGCGTAGAAGACATCCTTCACTACGGATCCGTCACCGGTGCAGGTATAGTGATCCCAGATTTGCAGCAGCCACATGAACGACCATACCGGAATACAGCCCTCCGGATACGTCGGGAAGCAGGCGCACGGAAGATACAGGCTCTCCTCGTAGCGTGGATTGCCGATGCGGTGATTGTAATAAAGGCCATCCTCAATCGACTGTGCAATTAATCTCAAATACTGCGCATCGAACTCAAATGCGCCAAAGTTCAGCATATTAACCAGCGCCGTTACGCGCGCGTCGCCCGTCCAGGGATTCTGCTCGTAGCCCGGGCAGTCCACATACAGATCCAGCATACATACCTCTGCTGTGCGCGCCGACATCTTATAGATCCTGCAAAGCGCCTCGTCCGAACAGGAGAATCCGGCCGATGTCACCGGATAGCGCGTCTCCATTACCTGAATGGAATGAATCGTCACATCCCTTGTCTGGCCCCAGACCGATACGGACAGATAGCGGAAGCCGCGGCGTCTGCGCGAAAGCCAGGTCTGCTCACCCTCGCGGCAGAGATAGCGCATCGTCTGCGGATCCCCCATGTATTTGATCCCGTTATCAGTAATCATCTCAAAGCCATGAATGTCCACAACCGTTCCCGCCGGAGCGTTTAGCGAAAAGAGCACTCTTCCCACCTGCTCCTCGCCGAAATCCAGGATGAAATTCACGATTCCTTCCTGCGGCGGAATAACTGCCGCGGTGTCCGCAAGCAGCCCTTCTTTATTAATAAACTTGATCCTTTCGTTCGTGCGTGTGATACACGAATCATGGAATATTCTATCCTCTGCAAATCCATTCTCCGGCACCAAGTAGCTTCTGGTCATAATCTCACTGCGAACCATCTTCGGCTGCTCAACCGCGATCGGTTTTAGCGCGCCTCTCACCGCATCCGGAAGTGCGTCATAAGAAGGCGCTGCAAGAATTGCATCCACCATATCCGCAGATGCCGCTCTTCCCCTGTAGCCGTTCCACGGGTATAAGACCGCAGGAACCTTAGCGAGGTAACCGACGAACGCCGGTACGTCTCCCGCTTCGTTCCAAACGCCGTCAGGAGCACTTCCGCTCTGCTCTGCCTGGCCCGTCCTTTCTGCTCCATTCGGTACCGCGAAGCGAAGTGCTTCCCTCGTCTCAATCACGAATTCCGGATTCCCGCCATATGCAATCACCAGAAAATGCTCCCCTGCCTTTAGGCTCACCGCTTTCTTATTCTCTACCCTACAGCCGTCAATCGCAATCGCCTGAATACCGCCCGGCACCGCGAACCTGATCTCGGCCGTCCGCGCCAGCGCCAGCCTTGTCATCGCGCAGGTAACCCCACTGCCGAGTGAGACAAGCTTCACCGGATATCCTTCCGGACTCTTCGCGAGCATCACCGCTGCGTACGACACCGGATTCTGAATATCCGTCGTCGGCTCGTGCGTCATGCTCTGGTGAAACGCATCAAACGGCTTGTGTAACAGCTCATTTCCGATCACAAAGGCGGGCTTCCATTCCGAATCATCGTAATCTATCTCAGCAAACTCCTCAATCCAATCCGCAGCGCGCACATACTCCTGTGAACCTACCAGGCCGATATCAAAATTTGCCCCCGGAGCAACTGCCTTATCATCCGCATACACCCAATTCGAACCGCTCGTCAGGACCGATTCCCCATCCGCAAGAATCTCCAATGCAAATCCCGCGCGGACCTCTTCTCCCGTGTCCACATTAATCACCGCCGCAACATTCTTTCCGGCGTGCAGATACTCCGTCACATCATAGACCTCGTACGCTTTGTCAAATACATAGGAGCGCTCTGCCGCCGAAGCCGCAGACTCCCCGTTCAGATATACCTCCGCATAATTAGCCGCGAGCACCAAAAGCACCGCCTTCTCCGGCGCTTTCGCAAGCTCAAATGTCCCGCGGAACAGATGGTGTGAATACCGCGCCGTCTTCTCCGCGCGAATCCAGCGGGCCGCAGGCCCGAAGGAATACTTTTCGGTTATTTTCTTTGCAGAATGTGTAAATACGTTCATGTCAAGCCTCCATTCGAAAGAGCCTTTCCTGCTCTTTTCCTTTTGCTCTTTTCCTTTTTCTCTTCTCGTTCTTTTCCACTCTCGTTCTTTTCTAACAGATTCTTTTCTCCCCGAACCAATCAGCGAACCCCTTATTCCACTGTGTAAATCTTATCTGCTACAATCTGGGCTCCCGGCTCCAGCTTCCCGTTCGACTGGTGCGTTCCATCCGTGAAGATAATTAGAGGAACCTGCCAATCCTCCTCAAAGGTATAGCTGTACAGGCCATCCTCCTCAATCGTCATCGCGGCGCCCGGCCATCTGCTGTTCTCTCTTACCGTACTGGAGGAAGTCTCGTCGTATATATAAGCCAGAACCCGCTCATTCCAGTCTTCCGGCTTTTCAAAATATATCTTCGTTCCGGCGCTGACCTTCTCCTGCTTCTTAAATAAATACGACATGCAGGTAGTATCTCCCGCTTCATTCTCTCCGGTGAGGGTCAGCCGAATCCTGGAGCCGTCGGCCGCATTTTCCCCGAGTGTAATTACCTCGCCGTCCGCGAACTCCACCGGCGCACCGCCGTCGATTGAATAGGCGGATTTTACCGAATTCTCTGCCGATAAGGTCACCTCAAGGGATTCTCCAAGGATGTATCCCTGCGTCTCGTCCGCCACGCTCACCTTCGCCGGTGCCGCGAGATCCACATAGCCCTCATTATATAGAATAATAATATCTCCCGCCGCTATCGTACCGGACAGCTTGCCTCCCTTTACCTTGTATTCTGTCGTACCGTCACAGCGGTTGACATAGGTACCCTTTTCAAGGTTGGTTGTAATCGTAAAGGTCTCCTCCGCATCCCCCGTATTCATTATGAAAAGCCCCTTGGTTCCCCGCTCCACGCAAACCACCTTTTCCTTCTCCTCCGGGTTGAAGATATTCTCCGGAAGTCCTGTCATCGCGTTGCGGAACCGGTTGGCCGCGGCAACGTCCGCATCCTTGTACAGGTCATCGCCCGCCATTCCAATCTTATTAAAGGTTCCCCACATATTCTTTGCGTCCGCTCCGTACGGCCTTGCAAAGAACAGCGGCGTTCCCTCTCCGCGCGCCGCAAGGAACGCGTATCCGAGCCGGACATCCTCATTGCTCAAAGACTGTGCGGTGCCGTCACCGGTATAATTATCATGCGACTCTACCCAGGTTACCACATTCGGCTCGGCTTCTCCCAGCTTCATATCCGTAAGGAGCGATGCCTTCATCACATTGGTCGCAAAGGAAGTGCGGATTCTCTCGCCGTACGCGCTTGCTGTTGCCGCACCGATCACTTCAATATAATCCGCAATCCGTTCGCCTCCATCCTGCAGTACTTCACCGTACAGGAACAGTTCATCCGCTTTATCCACTTCCGTCATCACTCTTGTCCAGAAATTATTCGGCAGATTCGGATCATCCTGCGGGTCATCCTCCAGGCCGATATGCTTTGCCGTATCGAAACGGAATCCATCCGCTCCGCACGCAACACAGTCATTCAAATATGCGATAAAATAGTCCTGAAAATCCGGATTCTCCGTGTTCACATCATACAGACCGCCCACCGCACGCAGTGTGCAGTCCTCCCGATTCGTATAATCCACGACCGAGGTCATACCGTCCGAGTGGTACAGATTCTCAATTCCCCCTACCGCGTCCAGCAGATTCTCTGAAAGCGCCTCGGTCGCGGTCGTGGTGTGATTCGGCGCAACGTCTACGATCACCTTGATTCCATATTTCTCAGCCGCCTCACACAGGGATATGAATTCCTCTCTGGTTCCTAACTGATAGTTGCCGATCGTCCAGTCCGTCGGCTGATAGTGATAGTACCATTTTCCCTCGCCGAACAGCGCCATTCCCGCGTTGCCGCCGTCATAGCAGGCGTTAATCGGAGAGGTCTGAACCGCAGAATATCCTGCCATCGCAATGTCCTCAAGCGATTCCTCGATCGTCTCAAAGGACCAGGCAAAGCAATGCAGAATCGCGCCGTCCTCCACGCTGTCGCGCAGACCGTACGGATTGTCTGACGCGACAGGAGACTCGCTCTCCAAACCGCTTCCCGAACCAGAGCCGCAGCCCGCAAGCAGCGCGCCTGCAAGCAAAGAGCCGGTCAGCGCCAATACCGTTCCCAGTCTTAGTAAATGTTTCCTGTTCATTGATGAATTCCTCCCAAGAATGATTTTTCTGTTGTTTTGTTTTTTCTCTTTTTTTATTTGCTTTTTCCTTATTATATGTCGGAGACTCATAGCTGCTTTGCGTCTATTATACCCCATTCCGCTTTGGATTGCCAGTCATTTCTGGGGATGTGGAAGGTGAAATCCCGGCCTGCGTATTTGCTTACGAAATTCTTAATTTTTCACTTCCGGCGGTGCTTTACTTGATTCCATACGCCGTAAATGATATAATATTTGGAAATAATATGTGTAATCGCGGTCTGAGTCCGCAGGGTATTCCTACGGTTAAAGGGCCAAATCCACGGTTTATGATAAGATTGGAGATAATACTATGCAGCCTTATACACCTGATACTCATTCTAATACCCCTGAGACTGTTTCTGACGGCGTTTCCTGTCAGACCGCCTCTGAGCCGACTCCTTCATTCGGAGAAGAGTCTCTTGCCAAAAGCGTGTCGCGCATTCTGGATGAAGAGACACCGCAGCCGGACGGAACGGCCGACGGCCAACCGTTGTCCTTCGGTGCCGCTGCAGCCGATCGCGCTTCTTCTTCGGATGGTCTTCCGGACGGCGATAACGCGGAGGCCGATATCCTTCCCCAGGAAAAAGGCAGACGCCGAAACCGTATGCGCCGTCGGCGCAGGAAACTGCCCGCCGATATCTTTCCCAATTACCCGCTCACCGGGCCCGAAGGAAAAAAGTGCTTTCTGGTGCTATGCTTTGTGGTTCCGTTTGTACTGTTGTTGGTTGGCTTCGCCTATATGGGCCTCTATCCGTTCGCCAACCGCCAGATTCTCATCATGGATGCCTGGCACCAATATTATCCGTTCTTTGAAGAACTGGTTACCCGAATCCGCTCAGGCGAATCGGTGCTCTTCTCGTTTACATCCGGAATGGGTACGAATCTGATCGCGCTGTTCGCCTATTATTTGGCTAGCCCGCTTAACTTGCTCGCGCTTCTGGTTCCGACAGACTTTCTGCGGGAGATTTATGCTCTGATTACCCTTCTGAAAGTTGCATTTGCAGGGTTGTTCGCCGGAATCTATATATACAAGGTATTTAAGCGCAATGATATCACGGTTCCGATGTTCGCATCGTGCTTTGCACTGTGCAGCTTTATGATGGGTTACTACTGGAATATTATGTGGCTTGATACTGTTATGCTGCTTCCGCTGCTTGCGCTCGGAATTCACAGGCTGGTGACCGAAGGCCGTTTTAAGATGTATACCCTGATTCTCGCCCTTTCCGTTGCAGCCAATTATTACATCGGATTCATCGTCTGCCTCTTCACGGCGTTCTATTTCTTTATCCTGTGCATCGTTAACCGCATCGGATTCAAGAAGTTCTTCGTCCGGTTCGGGCAGATTGCACTGTTCTCGATTATCGGCCTTGCAATGACCGCGCCGATTACGCTGACCGCCTACGACGCTCTCATGCATGCTTATTACGTGCCTGAGGAGTTCACGGGAACGATTAAGCTGTACCATTCCTACTGGGAGATTGTCACGCAGGTGCTCGCATTTATCCCTCCGACGTATTCGGACGGACTGCCGAACCTGTATTGCGGCTTCTTCTGCTTTTTGATGCTCTATGTGTTCCTGCGCACGCCGAAGATCCGCATTCGTGAGAAAGTGCTCTACGTGCTGTTCCTCGCCTTTCTTATCGTCAGCTGCAATGTCAATCTGCTGAATTATATCTGGCACGGCCTGCATTATCCGAACATGCTGCCCTACCGCTTTTCATTCCTGTTCTCATTCCTGGTGGTTACGATGGCGTACAAGGCGTTCCAGTATCTGTCCGATTTGCGATGGTTCGACCTGGTTATCATGTTCCTGCTGTACGGTTTCTTCCTCTTAATTGCAGTCCAGACGCTCGGCATACCGACGGCAATCTATAACGCGATTGCGTTCCTGGTGTATTTCATTATGCTCGCGGTGTATGTGAAGAAGCGCTGGGTGGATCCGGAATTCCGGCAGAAAACGACCGAGCTGATTGGAGTTGCAATGCTGGTCGAATTCACAATTTATGTCTTCATTACAATGGAACAGGTGGGTTCCTCCTCCCGTAGCTCGTATGTGAATAAAGAAGCGGAGATGGACGCCTTCCTCGAACAGATTGAGCAGACGGACGACGAGCTGTTCTACCGGACCGAATTCTCGACCTGGTATATTCTGAACGGCTCCTCGATATACGATTTTAACGGTGTGGCGCAGTTCTCCTCCACCGCGAATTCCGGCGTATCCTGGGCGTTAAAATCGCTGGGTCTTGCAAGCAGTCCCTCCGGCAACCGCTTCACCTACGGAGCGACAAGCCCGATTGCCAACGCGTTCATTAACCTCAAATACATTCTCTCCGCCAGCGAGCCGCTTGCGGATACCTATGCGTACGAGGAACTGAATGCGATCAATGACTCGACATTATATAAGACAACCTCCTACCTGCCGCTCGGTTTCATGGTGAATTCGGAGGTGGATACGCTAAAGACCAATGCGCAGACACCGTTCGATCGCCAGAACGAATGGATTCGGGATCAGACCGGGATTCGTGCGGACGTATTTGAACGGATTCCGCTTAAGACCGTCGGCCACAGCAGCGCCTATGTTCCGACGCTGACAGATGGACGGTACGCTTATATGACCAGGGGTACCTCGGCTGGGCGCATTAAGTTCAATTACACCGTACCCGAGACCACGGAAGTCTTTGCATACGTTGATCTGCCGGGATATGATTCGATTACCTATCTGGAGGATAATGCGGAAAGGACAGCGGAAGAGCTGGCGCTGAACGGCTCGACCGTATTCTCCTTCGGAGAAATCGAAGCGGATACCACGATATCCCTGCGCAAGGTTGTGCAGGCCCCCACGAGCGGCCTGGTGAATGTCTCCGTGTACACCTTGAATCAGGAAGCTTATAATCAGGCGCTTGAGACCCTGACCCGAGAAGAAATCATCACGATTTCCCCGGATTATTATTATGATGTCGAGATTGCGGACAATCCTCTGGAATTCCAGAATTCGCTGCTTTCACTCGCAAGCGGTGTGGAGGAAAAAGCGATGACATCGCTTACCCCGGAGGGAATCTCGTATGAAAATGTACGGTTTTTCCATTCGGATATCGCTATCTATGGCTTTGAATCAATCGGCGGCAAGGACAAACCCGGCACGATTACGCTCAATTATACGATGCCGCGTGACGGAAGCCTGTATATTATGGTCGATATCGATGATGTAAAAGACGATGATGTTACTATCACCTGCGGCGATCAGGAATTCCGCTTTAACTGCCATTATCCTTACGTTGTCGCAGCCGGCACGTATTCCGAAGGCAGCCTTGTCAGTATGTCCTTCACCCTGGAAGAGAATGCGTCCGGAACGCTTCAGGCAAGAGCCTATCTGCTCGAAGAGGATGTCTTCGAGGAAGCTCTGTCTGAGCTTACCGACGAGCCTCTTCTTCTCACCCGAATGGATGAAGATATTATTGAGGGCACCGTGACCGCAAAGCAGGACGGCTACCTCTACACCTCCGTTCCCTACGAGGAGGGCTGGAAGGCTTATGTGGATGGGGAAAGGACCGAGATCGTCCCGTTCGGAGATGACGGCTTCGTTATGATTCCGGTAACAGAAGGAACGCATACGATTCGTCTAATCTATGTTCCCTCCGGCTTCCTGCCGGGTCTTGCGCTGTTCGCAGGAGCCGCGGTGTTGTTCGCATTTTGTGTCTGGGTGGATACCCGAAAGAAGAAAACGCTCTGTGCATCAACTTCTGAAGCTTGCGCAGAATAAAAGAGTCAAATCATCTCTTCCTGACAACAAATGAGCCCCCAATCCGTTAGCCTTTCGGTCTAATTAATTGTGGGCTCATTCCTTCTTTCTAAAAAATATCCGGTTCTTTTCCTGCAGAGAACGGCTCTCTTGTGTATGCTCTGACCGTTCTTTTAGAACCAGCTGATCTCATCCTTTCCGGCCATCAGGAATCCATGATATCCCTGCTCCTCCAGGCGGTTTAAGAACTTGCCGGTCTTCTTCGGCCTCTCAAATAACGCAACATCATACTCCTTTCGAAGCTCCTCTGCCTTGGCATATACGCTCTGGAACTCCTGCGGATCATACAGCAGCGCAATTCTCTTTCTCGCGTCCGGAATCTCCATTCCGCTCTCCATGAGGATGCTGAAGATTCTCTCGAAGCCAATCGAGAATCCAACCGCCGGAACGGACTCATTCAGGAACTTGCCGATCAGATTGTCATAACGTCCGCCGCCGCCGATTGCGCCGCGGAACTTCGTGCTCTCCGCCTCGAAAATCGTTCCGGTATAATATCCCTGGCCTCTTACCAGCGAAATATCAAATACTATCTCATACTTGCCGCCCGCAATCTGCTTCACCGTATCCATAATTGCAGTCAGGTTGGCAAGTGTCTCCTCATCCGTGCAGTACGGACGGATCGACTCCAGCGTAAACGGCATATTTGCCAGCATATCCGCTAACTTCTCAATGCTCTCCGCCGCGAAGCCCTTCTCGGTCAGCTCGGCCTTCACTCCCTCAACGCCAACCTTGTCTAACTTATCAAAGGTAATGCATACGCTGTCCAGCTCCTCTGCCGCAAATCCTAAGTTGGACAGGACGTTCTTCAGAATTCTTCTGTCGTTCACGCGAATGCGAAACTCTCCGATTCCGATTGCCATAAGTGCTCTCGCTGTCACATCTATCAGCTCAACCTCCGCGTAACACGAGCTGGTACCGAGAATATCAATATCACACTGTACGAATTCTCTTAAACGCCCTTTCTGCGGGCGTTCTGCACGGTATACCTTGTCAATCTGAATACACTTCATCGGAAGAATCAGCTTGTCCTTATTCGCTGCATAGTAGCGGGTAAGCGGCAGCGTCAGGTCGTAACGAAGTCCCATGTCGGACAGTTCGTTATACTTTCCCTCCTCAAGCGCCTTGTCAAGCTTCTCCCCGCGTTTTAAGATCTTAAAGATCAGGTTCAGGTTCTCACCGCCCTCGCTCTTATCCAGGTTCTCGGCATCCTCAATCGCCGGAGTCATGATTCTCTGAAATCCGCTCGCGCGGTATGTCTCTAAAATAACCGACTGCAGATAGTCGCGCATCGCCGCCTCTTTCGGCAGATAATCGTTCGTTCCTTTCACGGTTGCTATCTTCATGATATATTGTAACCTTGCCTTTCTTGCTTACTTTTCCATTCATTGTATCATAACTGGTTCGGAATGGCAACTGAAAAGATTCTGTGGATCTTGCTTTCGTATTAAGAATGTTGATAATCTATCGCTGCGAAAGGCAAATGCTCGGGAGTTTGACAGTTGCATAAAGCAAAAATCGCTACAGGTCGCAGGAAACCTGTATTTTTTTGTCAAATTTTTAAAATTTTAACGTGCTATATTGTGCTATATGTGATATAATACTATTGAGGTGATTATCATGTATGTAGCTATCAATGGCGTTAAAAACAACAAAAGTGTTTATATCATGCAGTCTTACCGCAAAGAAAACGGTCAGACTTCTTCACGTGTCTACCGTAAGCTTGGTCGTTTAGATGAATTATTAGCACGTTTCGCGGGCAATCAGGATGAAATGATGACATGGGCAAAACAGGAAGCAGCCAAAGATACTTCCTCTTATAATTCAAAAACAGAACCTGTTTCATTGTCTCTTTTTCAGAATGCCCGTATTCCCAAGGATGAAGAGCGTTCTTTTAATGTCGGATATCTGTTCTTACAACAGCTCTGCACAGAATTACGTTTGGACAACATTTGCCGCAAGATCCGTAGCCGTCATAAATTCACGTATGATTTCCATGCGATTCTGACAGATCTGATCTATGCACGGATACTGTCCCCTTCCAGTAAACTCAGCAGTTATTCCTTCTGCAATTCCCTGCTGGAGCCTCCCAAGTACAGTCTGCAGAATCTTTACCGCGCACTTTCGGTCATGGCTGAAGAATCTGGCTTTATTCAGGAAGAACTTTACCGCAATTCCAACTTTGTCCACCCAAGAAACAAAAGGGTTCTTTACTATGACTGTACGAACTATTAATTTGAAATTGAGCAGGATGATGACCTTAGGCGGTATGGAAAAAGCAAAGAACATCGTCCCAATCCCATTGTTACCATGGGCCTGTTTATGGATGCGGATGGAATCCCTCTTGCTTTTGATGTTTTCCCCGGAAACCAGAACGAACAGACCACTCTGAAACCGCTGGAAAACACGATCATCCGCGATTTCGGCTGCAGCGAATTTATCTTCTGCGCTGATGCCGGACTCGGCAGCAAAAGTAACCGCTTTTTCAACAGTTTTGGAAACCGGGCCTATGTCATTACACAATCTTTAAAAAAGATGAAAAAAGAAGACCGGGACATTGCTCTGAATCCAACACAGTATAAAGTACTTGGTTCAGATAAACTAATCGATTTGCGTACACTGGATGAAACCGATGAAAAAGTTTTCAATACCATCTATTACAAAGAAGTACCTGTTGTTACAGGAAACATGGATGAAACAGTGATCGTTACCTACTCTCTAAAATACAAGGATTACCAGCAAAAAATCCGTAACAGTCAGATTGAACGTGCAGAACAGATGATTGCTAACCAGGAGAAAAAACGAAAGGGGAAAAATCAGAATGATCCTGCCCGCTTTATACAAAAAACTTCTGTTACAGAAGAAGGCGAACTTGCAAGCAAGTGCATTTACAGCTTAGACCAAGAGCGCATTGATGAAGAAGCCATGTATGATGGATTTTATGCAGTCATAACCAATCTGGAAGGAGATGTGGGTGAAATCCTCAAGATCAACCGCCAGCGTTGGGAAATCGAAGAAAACTTCCGGATCATGAAATCCGAATTCGAAGCAAGACCGGTATATGCCCGCCGCGAAGACCGGATTAAGGCTCACTTTCTGACCTGTTACATCAGCCTTCTGGTATATCGGTTATTAGAAAAAAAGCTTCACAGCAACTATACATGTGAGCAGATTTTAAAGACAATACGAGGTATGCAGCTGACTTTACTGTCTCAGAACAGCGGCTATGTTCCTTCTTATAAACGGACAGACATCACTGACGATCTGCATACAGCTTTCGGATTTCATACAGACTACGAATTCATATCAAAATCAACTATGCGCAGCATTATAAAAGAAACAAAAACAGATAAAATCAAAAAATCAGAAATTTAGCACATATCGCAACGAACCTGAAAACAGCCGCAATGCCCATAAACAAAGGGTTTGCGGCTATTTTGCAGTTGTTCAAGTGTCAAAGATGGGATTATACATGATAATTCCGGCAATAGCAATAAAAAGAATGCCTCCATACAAAAAGCGCCTTTCGTTCAGACCCTTTTTTGTACTGGACGCAAGGCGCTCATGCTCATATTATTCGCTGTCATTAGGCTTAGGAACCATCAA
>JAGAPO010000115.1 GCA_017623215.1 Lachnospiraceae bacterium
TACACCAGATGGTGCATATCCTCATTATAAGGTTTTTATAGACAAAACGATTTCCTTTTTGGTGGAATCGCGATTTCCAACAAAACGGAACAGTGATTTCCATGCGCCGGACAGGTGCTGGATTTCACCCCGGATTATTCATATTCCTTGTTTTATTACTATTATGTGTTTTTAGATACGGAAAAATATCTGGCAGATCAGTTGTTTATCAATCACAGGGTAAAGGTTAATTTTGGAGAGGAGTTTATAAAAGAAGGAACGCCATACAGATTCATTTGTTGTAAAATCAGGAAAAAGGATGAAGTTCAATTCATAGCCGCATTGGGCGAGATGGATAATAAGGCCTTGCTTCTGGGATATGAGGAATATTCGAAGTATTGTGGTATTTTCGATGAAATGTTAGCGGAGAAAATAGAAGACGTTCAGCGGACCACTGATTGATAGACAGAGTGAAATAAAGTTGAACAGTTGATAGATTGTAAAATCCGTGGAGAAGGGAACGGTGATAATCATCTGGAACCGTCACATTCCTCCCTGCTTTGCGCTTCAAGAAAGATGTCTTTTCCTTAACCCAACCTATCTATTGATATTTTATTTCCTGTATAGTATGATAATGAAAAGCACACCAATCAAGAAATATCCATTAGACGAAAGACGGAGAAATCCATCAAATTCAATCGATCGAACCTGGGAATCCGTCTGTAACAAAAGGCCTCATGAGCCTGCATACCTGCAGTTCGGAAGAAGAATAAAAATTAATGCAGGGCAAATAGAGCCTTTAGTTAAAGAGGACAGAACATGACGAATCAATACACCTATTCAGAACAGAATATCTGGAACACCTTCACCTCCCAGACCACCCAGTGGTTTACCGAAACCCTCGGTGCTCCCACGGCGGTCCAGCAGGAGGCCTGGCCCGCAATCGCGGCCGGAGAGAACGTTCTGGTCAGCGCTCCGACGGGAACCGGAAAGACCCTTTCGGCATTTCTCGTATTTTTGGATCAGCTGTGGAAGGAGGCCGAGAACGGGGGATTGTCAGAAGAGGTACGGGTAATCTATGTGTCTCCGTTGAAATCCCTTGCGGGGGACATCAGGGAGAATCTGAATCGCCCGCTGGAAGGAATCAAAGAGCGATACGATGCACTGCGGAGGGACAGCGAGACTGAGGGGAACAGCGAGACTGGAGACGACAGTGAGATTGGTGGGAACAGCGAGATTGGAGACGACAGCGAGACTGGTGGGAACAGCGAGACTGGTGGCAACAGGGAGAAGGCCCTGCGGGAAGACGCAGTCCAAGCTGAAGTCACCGCCGCTCTCCGTACCGGAGATACCCCACAGAGCGAACGCCGCAGAATGATTGCTCATCCGCCGAACATTTTAATCACAACACCGGAGTCGTTATACCTGCTCCTTACCGGTCTGGCAGGTCAGAAGATCGTAAGAACCGCCCGTGCCGTTATCATCGACGAGCTCCATGCCATGATCGACACCAAACGCGGAGCGCATCTGATGCTGACGCTTGCGAGATTAGATGAGCTGTGCGGCAGGAACCTGCAAAGAATCGGCCTCTCCGCGACGCTGCGCCCGCTTGAGACCGCGGCGGCATACCTCTCCCCTGATCCGGTAACGATTGTTGCACCGTCCATGGAGAAAAAAGCAATTTTGAGAACCGCTGCTCCCTTCTCCGAGGTACAGCTTTTAAAAAAAGACGCGGTCTGGGAGGAACTGGCGCAGACGCTGCTGCAATATTCCGCAGAGTGCCGAACCGCAATCGCATTTGTAGAAGGAAGAATGTATGCGGAGAAGCTGGCATATTATGTGAATCAGCTGGCGGGAGAAGGCTACGCGAGAACCCATCATGGAAGCCTTGCAAAAGAGCAGCGGCTTGAGACGGAGCGAAGGCTCCGGGAAGGAACGCTTCGACTGCTCTGCGCAACCTCGTCCATGGAGCTTGGAATCGATGTGGGAGAAGTAGATCAGGTATTTCAGATTGGATGCCCGCAGACGGTATCGGCGGCTCTGCAGCGGCTTGGCCGCGCGGGGCATAATCCGGGGCGGACGAGCGTGATGTATCTGTTCCCGAAGACGGCGTCGGAAGGAATTATGTGCGGAATGACAGCGGAGCTTGCAAAGCGCGGCGGTGTGGAAGCCGTGCATCCGCCGAGGCTCTGCCTGGATGTGCTGGCGCAGCATCTGGTATCCATGGCGACCGGGGATGGATATACGATTATGGACGTGATGCGGATTCTGAAGCGAACCTGGACCTTTGCAGAAGTGAGTGAGCAGGAGGTAAGAGATGTGTTATGCATGCTCGCAGGCGATTATGAGCATGAAAATGATATTCCGGTAAGGCCGCGCATTCTGTACGACCGGATTCACGGCCGGGTTCATGGCGACGCATACAGTCGGATGCTTGCGGTATCGACCGGAGGAACGATTCCGGATCGCGGACTGTACACGGTAAAGACCGAAGACGGGGTAAAGCTTGGCGAACTGGATGAAGAATATATCTACGAGTCGAAGCCGGGAGATCGTTTCCTGCTCGGCGCATTTGCATGGAGAATTGTCGGGCATGACAAGAACTCTGTTATTGTGGCTCAGACGGGTGCGGAGGGCGCGAGACCGCCATTTTGGCGGGGCGACCGAAGAGGAAGAGGTCTGCAGTCCGGTCTTGCCTTTGGGGAAATGTATCGGAAGCTCGGCGAGGCCTTCGAGCAGGGAAATTTGCTGCAGACGTTGGCCGGATACGGCCTGGATGCGGGAGCGGCAAAAGAAGGTGCCGATTTTATACGGGCGCAGATAAGTGCGGTCGGCGTGCTTCCGGATGACCGGACGATTCTGATCGAGCATTACCGCGACAAAGAGGGAAGCTTTCAGATGATGGTGCATTCGGTATATGGCCGCCGGATTAACGCGCCGCTTGCCCTTTTGCTGCAGCAGAGGGCGGAGCTTGAGACGAAGCTCCCGGTCAGCTGCGTGGAAGAGGATGGCGGCTGCCTGCTGTATTATTACGGGGATGATAAGCTTCCGGACGGGCTGTTATCACGGATTCGTCCGGAGCGCGGCGCAGAGCAGTTAAGGGAGCTGCTGCCGGGCACCTCGTTATTTCAGATGACATTTCGATATAATGCGGCGCGGGCACTGATGATGGGCGTTCGCAAACGCGGCCGTCAGCCGCTGTGGATTCAGCGGCTGCGCGGTGCGGAAATGCTGGATTTGCTGAGCGATAAGAGGGAGCACCCGCTGATTCGGGAGACCGAGCGGGAGTGTTTTGAGGATCTGTGGGATGTGGAAGGGGTTGTGGAGATCTTAGAGCGGATCGCATCCGGGCAGATTCGGGTCTATGAGATTCGGGTGGATCAGCCGTCGCCGATGTCATTTCCGCTGCGCTGGCAGGTCGAGGCGAAGCATATGTATGACTATGCACCGCAGATGCGAAGGAGCGAAGGAAAGAAGAATCAGACGATCGGGGCACAGGAGATGATTCGGGCCGGGCTTGCCGGTAATCCTGGCATAGCGGATCGGGCGGATACAGAGAACCGGATCAAACCGGATGCCGAGCAGCTAAGACGCTTAACCCTTCACAGGCGTGCGCCGGAGGACGAGCACGCGCTGCACGCCCTTTTGATGACAGAAGGGGATCTGACCGTATCGGAGTTAAAAGAGTATCGGGTGCCTCTGGAATGGCTTCTGGAATTAGAGACACAGGGGCGCGTCTGCTATCTGGAACCGGGACTCTGGATTGCGGCAGAGCAGCGGGAGGAGTACGTTAAGGCATTTGAGAAGGGGGAGAAGAAGGCGAGGCTGTTCCTGCTGCGCAGGGCGCTTCGCTGCCGGGGCGAAGGAACCGCGTATCGTTATGCGGAGCGATATGCGCTCAGCGAGAAAGAGATGACGGAGCTGCTCGGGGAATTATGGCGGACGGGCGAGGCGGTTCTGGACGAGGAGATCTATTATCACGGCAAATTGTATGAATACGCGAGGGCGGCGACGATACGGGAGCACAGGGCACGAATTCGAACGAGGGAACCGGAGCATCTGGCACAGCTTGCGGCAGAGCGGGCGCTTGGAAAAGCCGGGGACCTGCGAACAACCACGGCAGAGCGGGCGCTTGGAAAAGCCGGGAACCTGCGCACAACCATGGCAGAGACGCGCGCTTCAGAGAGCGCGCAAGCGCTTCGGAAAAATATTGATATGCTTCTCGGAGTATACCTTCCTGCGGCTGTGTGGGAAGAGAATGTATTTCCGGGAAGAGTGCGGGATTACCGCGCGGGAATGATAGATGAGCTTCTTGCACAGGGCGATTATATCTGGCGGATGGACGGAGAAGGTAAGCTTGCGTTCTTTCGTTCGGAGGATATCGACTGGGACGCGGAGCTTCCCATGCCGGGAGACATAATTGGTCAGCAGGAATCCGCAGGCGGTGAATACTCGGATAAAGAGCTTCTGATTATCGAGACCCTAAAAAAGCGCGGTGCCTGCTTCATGCAGTCCTTAAATAACATCATCCCGGGCGAGTCGCCGCACGGGACGCTGCTTTCCCTGGTCGGAAAGGGGCTCGTGACAACGGACAGCTTTCTTCCGGTCAGGCAGTGGCTGAACGGTGCCGGGCAGAAGAAAGCCGCTTCTCCAAAGCAGCTTGCCGCGGCAAGGGTGGAAGCGATGCGGGCGGGGCGTTTTGAGCTTGCAAGGCCGGTGAAACATTCGGCAGAGCAGGAGATCGAACGAATCTGGAATCGAAGCATGGTCGTGTGCCGGGAGACGGCGCAGAGCAGTTCGGTATCCTTCTCGGAGATGCTCGCGGTGCTTCGGGTCTGGGAATATACCGGAAAGGCGCGGAGAGGGTATTTTATCAAGGGGCTGTCGGGAGCGCAGTTCATCCGGGAGGAGGACTTGGAGGAGATGCTTGATGAGCGGGAGGAAACGATTCACTGGATATCCGCCGCCGATCCGGCACAGCTCTGGGGCAGAGGCCTGCCGCATAATCCGGAGCGAAGCTTCCTGAATGTATCCGGAACCCTTGTGGCACTGTGCGGAGGCAGAGTGGCCGCGGTGATGGAGAAGCAGGGCAAATCCCTGACGGTCCATGAGCCGGAACGACTGGATGAACTGCTTTCCGGGCTGATGCAGGGCTTAAAAGAGCGAAGACTATATCCGACGAAAAACCGAATTGTGATCAAGCAATACCCCAAGGAAGCCGCGGACGCACTGAAGCGCGCCGGATTCCGAAAAGAAATGCAGGACTACGTGTTCTATCGTTAGCAGAAGAATATATTGACGGTATGATTCAAAAGAAAAAGGAGATTACGAGTATGCGAGCAGCAATTTATAACGGTCAGAAAAATATTCAGATGACCGAGCTTCCCACACCGGTTCCCGGTGACGATGATATTGTGGTTCGCAACCTCTATGCCAGCATCTGCGGCACGGACGTTGCGGTTTATCACCACGGCCCGAATACGGGCCATCGGGTAACGATTGGCGGTGAATTTGGGCATGAAATGGTGTCCGAGGTAGCCGCAGTGGGGAAACATGTGAAGGATATCCGGGTTGGCGACCGGGTATATCCCTATCCTCGGCTTGCCAAGGGAGATCCGAAGAGAGCGGGAACCGTTGGGGGCTTTTCAGAATACGTTCTGATTCCGAAGGCTGAATGGAATCAGCAGATTTATGCGGTGCCGGAAGGCATTTCTTCCAGGGTGGCCAGTCTCATCGAACCGTTTACCGTCGGCTGCCGTGCGGCAAGGCGTTCCTTCCCGCGGGCAGGCGAGAACGCCATTGTCTTCGGAGCGGGGACCATTGGGATTGCAGCAGCCATTGCGCTGAAGAATTTCGGATGTGATAAGGTGATGATTTGCGACCATTCTGATTTCCGGCTGAATAAGGCAAGGGAGCTTGGATTCCTTACCTGCAACAATGGAAAGGTGGATTTGAAAGAGACCGCAATGGAGCAGTTCGGCACGGCACCGTCCATTACCGGTGCAACCGCTGATGTGGACATCTATATTGACGCCGCCGGAGCGGAGGCCATTCTGGGGCAGTATCAGGCGATGGGAAAGATCGAGAGCCGAATGGTAATCGTTGCGGTTCTGGCCGGAATGCGTCCGGTCAATGTACTGAATATGACCTATTCGCAGCACGCGCTTATCGGTTCCGGCGGTTATAATCCGGAAGATGTGGAGGATGTGCTTCGCATTATGGCAAGCGGACGGTGGAATATCGAATCCATTATCACGGATGAGTTCCCGTGGGAGCAGCTGCCCAAGGCGATTGAGAGAGCGGCTCAGGTGGATGAGGCTCTGAACGTTGTTATCCGGTATTAAGGAAATGAATAACAAGGCGGATACCGATTTCCTGCAATTGAAAAAGGAAGTCGATATCCGCCTTGTTGAGTGCAGATTAAAAAATAATCGTATTATCAATTCCCGGCGCACCAGGCAAGCGCATTGCGCAGCAGTTTCGCAAAGCTTTCCTGCTCGAATACCGAAAGATTATGCCCCGGAGTAAGGCAGCAAAAGCGTCCTTTTCCAAAGGTCCGGGTATAACCGGCGATCTGCGTTCCGGCCTCCGTATCCGACACGGTATGGAGAAATACATGAATGTCCTCCGCGTGCACTTCAATCATGTAATGCTCATCCCGGAACGAGAACTCACCAATGCCGTCCGTGATCGGATGGGTGCCGACCGGCTTTGCCGTAACCGTGCACTGCGGCGGGTGAGAGACGAAATGATTGCCATTCAGCTCTACCATTCCCGAAGGATCCGTAAGGCGGTAGGAATTGCCGGCATGTAGGGCGAGAAAGCCATGCCCCTCTTCGATATAGTCCCGGAAATCCTTCGGCATGACCGCGGTTCCCGGGGAGAACCACGGAGTGCTTGCATTTGCCGGGCTGTGCATGTTGCTGCGGGCATTGATGATAACCTCATAGCGGCGCAGCATGTCGGGAGTGAGAATATCCCTGGGAGCCATGACAACGTCCAGATCATATCCATACTGTTTCAGCGGTGTGAGCCCACGGACGATTACCTCGCCGGGATGCCACAGATCGTCGCATAATACAAGAATGTTCATAAATAACCTCTTTCTTTATAAAAGTCCCTTTAATGCCAGCCCGTCATCATCCCTGAACTGCAGGCTATATAACTTCGCGTAAATACCTCCGGTGCGCATCAGCTCATCGTGGGTGCCTTCCTCGGTGATATTTCCCTGGCTCACAACTACGATGCGATCCGCGTTCTTAACGGTAGAAAGTCTGTGTGCGACCACCAGGGTTGTGCGGCCCTTGCAGAGCTCGTCGAGGGCCTGCTGAATCAGAATCTCCGTGGTGTTATCGAGTGCGCTGGTCGCTTCATCCAAGATGAGGATTGCCGGATCCTTTAAAAATACTCTTGCAATGGAAAGCCTTTGCTTCTGACCGCCCGAGAGCTTTACACCGCGTTCACCGATGCGGGTGTCGAAGCCGTCGGGAAGGGTCTTTACATACTCGTCGATATTGGCCCTGCGGGCAGCAGAAAGCATCTCTTCGTAAGTTGCGTCCGGTCTTCCGTACATGATATTCTCGCCGATCGTTCCGTCGAACAGGAATACATCCTGCTGAACGATACCGATATTCTTACGCAGGGATTCCAGGGTAACATCCTTGATATCCGTGCCGTCAATCGTAATCTTACCGGCCTCATACTCGTAGAAACGGGGAATCAGATGGCACAGGGTAGTCTTACCGCCGCCGGAGGGACCGACCATCGCAACCTTCTGGCCCTTCTTAATATCCAGGCAAATTCCGTGTACAATCTCCCTGGAATCATTGTAAGCAAAGGAGACATGATCGAACTTGATATTGCCCTCTACATCAGTAAGCTCCGAAGCATCTGGCTTATCGGTCTCGGGTTGCTCGTCCATAATCTCAAGGAAGCGCTGGAAGCCGGTAACGCCGTTCTGATACTGCTCGACAAAGGAGATCAGCGTCATGACCGGGCTGATAAAAAGATTCACGGATACAACGAAGGTTGAGTAATCGCCGAAATTGATCTGACCGCCATAGAGGAACAGTCCGCCGGCAATCAGAACCACAACGTTGAATACATCCGTAACAAAGGAGGTGGAGGAGTGGAACTGCGCCATTGCGTGATAGGCCTTGCGTCTTGCTTCCACGAACAGGGAATTCCCCTTCTCGAACTTTTCCACTTCAGTCGCAGTATTGGTAAATGCCTTGGTCACGCGGATTCCCGAGATACTGCTCTCAAGAGCCGAGTTGATCACCGCGATGCTCTTGCGGCTCTCCATGAACGCATCACGCATCTTCTTGCGCACAACCAGCGATACAACAACCAGAATCGGCACGCAGGCAAAGATGATCAGGGTGAGAACCCAGTTGATGGTGCACAGGTATGCGAAGGAGCCCACAATCATGATAGTACAGATAAAAAAGTTCTCTGGGCCGTGATGCGCAAGCTCGGATACGTCCATCAGGTCGTTGGTCATACGGGACATGATCTTGCCGGTCTCGTGATTATCGTAGTAGGTGTAGGGAAGAGTCTCTAATTTACGGAACATATCGCTTCGCATCTGCGCCTGCATGCGGACACCGATGATGTGTCCCCAGTACTGTACGAAATAGCGCAGCAGCATTCGAATGACATAGACTGCTAAAAGGGCGGTTCCCGTTATCACGATCATCCGGTAGTTGCGATTGGGAATAAGATCATTCAACATGGTTCTGGTCATGATGGGGTAGAGCATGCCAATGAGCGAGATAAACAGGGATGACAGCATGTCCAGTGTAAAAAGCTTCAGGTGTGGTTTGTAGTAACTGATAAATCGTTTCAGCATAGTTATGATTCCTTTCTGTCGTCACCATATTTCTGGCAGTAAGAGAATTCTGCCTCGTCGCAGCCGCCGTCGGAGCGGGTGCATTTTTCGCGTTCTCTTTGGGAAAGCTCTTCGATTGCGGCCGCCATATCCTGCAGGGCCTGCCGGTTGATGGTGTAATGCATGTGATAACCGAACTTGCGTCCCGTCAGAAGACCGGCCTGTTTGAAGACCTTCAGATGTTGGGATACGGCCGATTCGCTGATGCCAAGCTTTCTTGACAGGGCGCGGACACAGTAGTCGCGCTTCAAAAGAAGCTCGAGCAGCCGAAAACGGGTCGTATCGCTCAGTGCAAAGCACATGGAGACAAGATCCATTCAATCCCTCCTTGATGTGTAAAATCCTTTCTTTATATCCAATATTATACTCTTTGATTTGATTAAGTCAATCCTTAATTAAGTATTTGCTTAATTATATCGGAGGATTCCAAAGGCCGCAAGCGCCCCGGGGCCAAACGTTTCTCAGGGAATTTGTCAGGTGAAATGCAAGATTTCTTTTCTTTACTGCTTTACAGCAAAGACTTGTCGGAGTATACTGTTACTATGTAATTAGTATATCATTACGAAAAGAAAGGAAGCTTTCGCGGCAAAAGAAAGGTTGGCAGAATGAATCAGAACATCTATCAGGTCAGAACCATATATAATAAGACGAAGAAGGATTCGGCGATCGTAACGGTTCCCGGTTCCAAAAGCATTACAAATCGGGCGCTGCTGCTTGCAACGCTTGCAGATGGGGAGAGTCTGTTAAAAGGCGCATTATTCTCCGATGACTCCCGGTATTTTTTGAAATGTATTCAGGAGCTTGGATATGAAGCGGAGGCGGACGAGGAACAAAAGACGGTTCGGGTCAGAGGGCTTGGCGGAAGGATTCCGAAGAAAGAGGCCTCGATCTATGTGGGAAGCGCCGGGACGGCGGCAAGATTCCTTGCGGCGTTCCTTGGTATGTCGGAGGGAGATTATCATCTGGATTCTTCGGAGCAGATGAGAAGGAGGCCGATGAAGCCGCTGCTTGATAAGCTGATTGAACTTGGAGCGGAGATTACCTATGAGGGAGAAGAGGGACATTTTCCGTTCCGGATTCGGAGCAACGGAGTGAGGAAGAACGAAGTATCGGTTGATATCGAGCATTCCAGTCAGTTCTTAAGCGCCCTGCTGATATCTGCGTGCCTGTCGAAGGAGGGAATGCGGGTCACGGCGGAGGGAAAGCACGGAATGGCGTATATTGATATGACGGTTGCCATGATGAAGGAGTTCGGAATTACGTGTAAAAGAGAGGAAAGCGCTTCAAATCGGGAGGATAACTCGAGCCAGGCTGATGCTTCGAGCCAGGCCGATGCTTCGAACCAGGCTGGAGCTTCGAACCAGGACAACGCTTCCGGACCTTCCGGCACGGTCTTTCTGATTGAGAAAGGCCAGTCCTACCGGGCAGGCGAGTATCAGATTGAACCGGATGCCTCCGCGGCCGCGTATTTTTATGCGATGGCGGCAATTCTCGGAATTAAGGTGACGGTCAGAAATGTTGCGTTTGGGGGCAAGCAGGGAGATGTGGAATTCATCCGAATTCTGGAGCGGATGGGCTGTATAGTGGAAGAGAGCAGGGAAGGCGTTTCGGTTCAGGGACCGAAGGATGGAAGACTGAAGGGAATCCGGGCGGATATGCATACGTGTTCCGATCAGGCGATTACCCTTGCTGCGATTGCTCCGTTCGCGGATTCGCCGGTGACGATTGAGGGAATCGGGCACATCCGTTACCAGGAGAGCGACCGTATCGCGGCGATTATGGCGGAGTTAATTAGAATGGGAATCCGCTGTGAGGAGTGTTCGGACGGAGTCATCATCTGGCCGGGAGAGCCAAAGCCTGCGGTCATCCGGACCTACGAGGATCACCGGATGGCGATGGGATTTGCTCTGTGCGGACTTCGGGCGGAAGGAATTCAGATTGCGGATCCGGGGTGCTGCAGAAAGACGTTCGAGAATTATTTTGAGGTGCTGGATGCGGTGATTGCGGAATTGACAATTTGAAATCACGGTTACGATACTGCGGTACGGAATCGGAGGACTGCGATAATTGCGGAACCGACTGGACAAGCGGGTAAAAACGGGCTATGATAAAAAATAGGCTATGATAAAACAAAAACAGACTATAACAAAAACAGACTATAACAAAAACAAACTAAGACAAAACGGAGGGTATTGTTTATGGAGATTCAGAAAGTAACAGATGCGGCATTTAAGAAGTACGGTCATGTAATTAACGGCTATGATCTGACAGGGCTGTTAGCCGAGATGGAAAAGACTCCCCTGACCGACGCGGTGGAATATGTTCCGAGCGTGGAGGCGCTTGAGGCACTTCCGGTGTATGAGGAGCTGACAAAGAGCATGTACGGCGGACTTCCGATTCAGATCGGATACTGCAACGGGAAGAATTACAGGCTCAACGCGCTGGAGTATCATCGTTCCTCCGAGGTAAATGTTGCGGTTGGCAATGACCTGATTCTGCTCCTTGGGCTGCAGCAGGATATCGAAGAGGACAGCACCTATGATACCGCGAAGGTAGAAGCGTTCTTATTACCCGCTGGAACTGCGATTGAGGTATATGCGACAACCCTGCATTACGCACCCTGCAGCGCGGGACCGGATGGTTTCCGCTGCGTCGTTGTGCTTCCGAGAGATACCAATCTTCCTCTTGAGGAGAAGCCCTGTCTGACCGATGAGGATAAGCTGATGACGGCGCGCAACAAGTGGCTGATTGCACATGCGGACGCACAGATTGAGGGCGCGTTCAATGGATTAAAGGGTGAGAATCTTTGTGTAAAATAGTATGAAATAGTCACTCAATAGAGTCGACAAAAAAATATTAATTTTTATGCGGGAGCCCCTTTTCTTTTCGGCTTTTTTGTGATAGAATATATATCCCAAGCGTTGTGAGCGAACTGCCGTGGGGAAGGAACAGCGCATTTTGAGGTACATAGGACAAGGTTGGGATGGGTATGGAAGCAAACGGTAAAGAGGACGGGAATGCCCCGATTATTAACAATTTTATATTCGGTGAGAACAATCAGCAGATTAAAGATCTCGTAGAGCAGATCCTGGACGGGGAGAGGCCGGAGGATCCGGTACTGATTACCGGAGGCCAGAGTACGGGCAAGTCCTATCTTCTGAACGGATTGTGCAGAGCTTATAATGCGAAGTGTCAGCGGGGAGCCGCGGTGAAGATCAGCGGGTTGGACTTCCTGGATGCCATGATGGAGTCGATCAGACGGAAAGACGAGAGCGGAATGCAGGAGTATTTCGGAGAATATGAGCTGATATTGATTGACGATATTGATGATTTCGCAGATAAGCGGATTGTTCTGGAATGCTTCTTTTCGATGGTTGGACGATTAAGCATGGGGTCTACCGTGATTATGACGGCGACCAGGGCGCTTGATACGGAGAAGATTGGAAGCTGGATGCACAGAGAGATTCGCGAACTGTATCTGCACCCGTTAAGTAAGGAGCTTTTTCTGGAGATGATGGACAGCAAGTTCGTCTCCGCAGGAGTGAAGCTCAGCAGAAAGCAAAGAGAATTCCTGTATGTTCGTTCCAACAAGAGCGTAAGAAGCTTTGACGGAGTGTATAACAAGATATTGCTGAATTGCAAGGTACACGGCAATTATCAGTTGTCGATGAATGATTTAATATTATATACGAGGCCATAGATAAGAGCGGATGCCCTTTCAGTCGTTGGATGACTTATGGGGGGATCCGCTCTTTGCTTTTGAGCGGCCGCGTCTGCCGCAGGCGCTTATAAGGCGGAAGGCTTCGGAATTCTGGAATTATTTCCAGAAGGCCCGGTGTTCTGCCTCGCTTTCCTCGTCTAATTCGAGAAGATACCGTTCGGCTTCCTCTCGGCAGGAGAACTCGCCCGAGCTCATCAGCTCGGATACGCGGTGCTCCCTGTCAGTCGGGACGGCGTAACCACTCAGGAAACCGCCATAATAAGGTAATACCGGATCGAGACCGACCGAGTACGTATCGGGAGTAGGAGAATTAGCGTTATACATACGTGCCTCCTTATTATATTTACGGATTCATTTTTACGATGCCCCGAATTGATAAAAATATAATATGATATTTTTGACAGATGCGTGAAGATTTGATATGATAAGAAACGACAGATTAGTGTGAGAAATTGCACTGATGCGCGCTTCCTCGAACAAAACGTTCCCGGAATGGAGATTAGTATGAAAAGAAGTTTGCGGTTTGACCGCAGGAATATGGATTAGAATGTCTGTAAAAAGGAGACGAGCAGGGTATGGCAGTACAGATAAAAGAGTATGTAAAAACACATCGAATCATTACAGACGGTGCGATGGGCACCTATTATGCGAAGCTTGCGAGGGCGGGGAATTCCGTGTGCGAATATGCCAATATACGGAATCCGGAGCAGATTCGCCGGATTCATCTGGATTATCTGAGAGCGGGAGCGGATCTGCTGAGAACGAATACCTTTGCGGCATGCAGAGAGATTCTTGGAGTAAGCAAAGAAGAGCAGCGTGAGCTGATTAAAAAGGCCTGTGAAATTGCGGAAGAGGCGGTGAAGGAATACTATACGGAAGGTACGGAGCCGGAAGAAGCTGCAGAGCAGTCCGGGCTGCGTCCGTTAAGCCGGCGTCCGATTTTCATAGCCGGGGATATCGGCCCGATTCCGGAGCATGTGGGCACCGAGGAAGCGGAGCTGGTCACGGAATACAGAGAGATGGCCGACTGTATGTTGGACGCGGGACTTACCGTTATCTGGTTTGAGACGTTTGCTGAGTTCGGAATGATTAAGCGAACGGCGGCTTATATCAAGGAGAAGAATCCGGATGTCTGGATTATGGCGGAGTTCTGCGTGGATAAGTACGGCTATACCAGACAGGGACTTCGGGCGGATCGGCTGTTAAAAGAGGCGAAAGAGAGCGGGGTCATTGATGCCTGCGGCCTGAATTGCGGCATTGGTTCCGGACATATGGATACGGTTCTTGGAAGGATTCGCCTTCCGGAGGGAATTACGCTTTCGGCAGCGCCGAACGCAGGATATCCCGAGCAGATGCAAAGCCGTATGAGCTTTGTCAATAATGTCAAATATTTCTGTTCCAACTTAGAGCAGATCGCCGGATTTGGAATCTCGATTCTGGGCGGCTGCTGCGGTACGACGCCGTCTTATATTGAGGAACTGAGCAGGCGGATTGAGAAGAATTCTCCGGCTGTCCGCACGCGAGAGGCGCTTGCCGCGGGCGAGGGGAAGAAAAAGGAAGAGAAGCAGGGAAGATTTGCGAAGCTTCTGGAGGAGAAGCATAAGAAGGGCGAGAAGATTATTGCGGTGGAGTTAGACCCGCCGTATGACGCGAATGATGACAAGGTGCTTGAGAGCGCGCTTGCGTTAAAGAGCAGCGGTGCGGATATCATTACGATTGCGGATTCTCCGATGGGCCGCAGCCGGATTGACCCGATTCTGATGGGGGTCAAGCTTGCCGGAATCTCGGGGCTTCCTGTCATGCCGCATATCGCGTGCCGGGACCGGAATGTAATTGCGGTGCGGTCACAGTTCCTTGGCGCGTATGTGAACGGAATCCGGAATTTCCTGATTGTAACGGGAGATCCGGTGCCGAGTGAGAACAGAAGATCGATTACAAGCGTATTTGATTATAATTCGATCCGACTGATGCAGTTTTTGAAGGAAATGAATGAAGAGCATTTCGCAGAGGATCCGATTGTGTACGGCGGAGCGCTCAATTATGGACAGGGAAGAATCGACAAGATTATCGAGCGGATGGAGAGAAAGATTGAGGCAGGAGCCTCGTATTTCCTGACCCAGCCGGTGTTCTCCGAAGAAGATATCGAGAGGCTTGCCGAGATTCGTTCGAAGGTGGATACCAGAATTCTGTGCGGTATTATGCCGTTAGTGAGCTGGAGGAACGCGAACTTTATTAAGAATGAGATTGCAGGCGTTCATGTCCCGGATGAGATTGTAGCGAGGTATCGCCCGGACATGGATAAGGAAGAGGCGGAGTGGACCGGAGCGAAGATTGCCGAAGAGGTAATCGGGAAGCTGAACGGATTTGCGGACGGATATTATTTTATGCTGCCGTTCAACCGGGTGAGCCTGATGGAAAAGATTAGGATATGAGGAGGATTGCGATGAATCGAGAGGAATGGAAGAGTCTGATACAGAGTAAATGGTTGATTCTGGACGGCGCGACGGGCAGTAATCTGCAGAGACGCGGAATGCCGTCGGGAGTGTGTCCGGAGGAATGGATTCTGGAGAATCCGGATGTGCTGTGCGGCCTGCAAAAGGAGTATCTGGAGGCCGGAAGTGATATCCTATACGCGCCTACGTTTTCCGGAAATCGTTTTAAACTGACGGAGTACGGGCTTGCGGATCAGGTGGAGGAGATGAATCTTGCGCTTGTGGAGCTTTCCAGACGGGCAGTGCGGGAATACAGAGAGGAGACCGGGAATCTGCGTCCGGTCTATGTTGCGGGTGACATGACGATGACCGGGCAGCAGCTTCCGCCGATGGGAATGACGGATTTTGAGGAGCTGGTGGAGGTCTATAAGGAGCAGGTGAGAAGCCTTGTAAAGGCACAGGTGGATCTGATTGTAATCGAGACGATGATGAGCCTGCAGGAATGCAGAGCGGCGCTGCTTGCAGTGAAGGAGAGCTGCGATCTGCCGGTTATGGTGACCTTGACCTTTAACGAGGACGGACATACCCTTTACGGAACCGACGCGAGAACTGCGGTGATTGTGCTTCAGAGCATGGGAGCGGACGCAGTAGGCGTGAACTGCTCCGCGGGACCGGATCGGATGGCGGCCATCATTCGGGAGATGAAGCAGTATGCCTCGGTGCCTCTGATTGCAAAGCCGAACGCCGGACTTCCAAAGCTTGTCGGAACGCAGACGGTATTTGATATGGAGCCGGAGGAATTTGCGAAGGGAATGGAGGTTCTGATTGCGGAGGGCGCTTCGATTATTGGAGGCTGCTGCGGCACGACACCGGAGCATATCCGGGCGATTGCGGGACTTGCGGCTGGAAAGGGTCGGCTGGTCATTCCGGAAGAGAAGCATATCCGGGCGCTGACCACGGAAAGAAAGACGCTTCCGCTGCATTTGAATGAGCGATTCTATCTGATTGGTGAGAGAATCAATCCAACAGGAAAGAAGAATCTGCAGGAGGAGTTAAGAGACGGGGACATGGATCTGGTCTGTGAAATGGCGGAGGATCAGGAAGAGGCCGGAGCGGATATTCTGGACATCAATGTCGGAATGAGCGGAATTGATGAGAAAGAGACGATGCTCGCGGTAATGGAGGAGGTCACCATGGCCTCCGCGCTGCCGCTGTGCCTTGATACGAGCAATCCGGAGGTGATGGAGGCAGCGCTGCGCCGTTATGCGGGCCGTGCGCTGATTAACTCGATATCGCTTGAGAAGGACAGAATGTCCCTGCTTCCGGTTGCGAAAAAATACGGAGCCATGTTCATCCTGCTTCCGCTTTCAGATAAGGGAGTTCCGGCGACGTTTGAAGAGAAGAAGGAGATTATCGAGACGATTCTGCAGGAAGCATATAAGTGCGGCCTGACCAAGGAGGATATTATCGTGGATGCTCTGATTAACACGGCCGGAGCGAATCCGGCAGCCGGGAGCATCGCGCTTGAGACAATTCGCTGGTGCCGGGAGCAGGGACTTGCGGTAAGTGCGGGATTGTCCAACATCTCCTATGGACTTCCGAACCGTCAGTATGTCAACAGCGCATTCCTCGCGATGGCGATTGGGGCAGGACTTACCATGGCAATCGCGAATCCGGCTCAGGAGCTGGTAAGGTACACTGCGCTTGCATCGGACGTGCTGCTTGGAAGAGAAGACGCGGCTTTAGCATACATTGAGAAGACGCCGAAGAAGAGTGAAAGCCGGGCGGACGATACCCCTACAGCAGAGTCAGAGAGCTCCGTTATTCAGACGATGACGGAGCATCCGCTCTATCAGGCCGTGCTGAAAGGCAATAGGAAAGGCATTCTTGAGATTACAATGGAAGCGGCAAAGGAGCATCCGGCAGGCGTGCTGTTAAATGCGTGTCTGATACCCGCGATTAATGAAGTGGGTGTTCTGTTCGATAAAGGGATCTATTTCCTGCCGCAGCTCATATCGTCTGCAGAGGCGATGAAGAAGGCAATCGGATATCTGGAGCCGATGCTCAAACAGGATGGCGGGAAGCGAAAGCTTGGAACGATCATCGCGGCAACGGTGGCCGGAGATATTCATGACATCGGCAAGAATCTGGTGGTCCTGATGCTTCAGAACTATGGATTTGAAGTGATTGACCTGGGAAAGGACGTGCCCTCGGAGACGATTATTGAGGAGGCAAAAAAAGCCGATGCCGACATTATCGCGGTATCCGCGCTGATGACAACGACTATGCAGGTAATGAAGGAGATTATCCGTCTGAGGAACGAAGCGGGAATCCGCGCGAA
The DNA here is from genome assembly GCA_017623215.1 of Lachnospiraceae bacterium. Classification (GTDB taxonomy): domain Bacteria; phylum Bacillota; class Clostridia; order Lachnospirales; family Lachnospiraceae; genus Caccomorpha. The sequence goes on from JAGAPO010000115.1 coordinate 17,364, forward strand.
GATTATGATCGGCGGTGCTGTTATCACCCAGAGCTATGCGGATGAGATCGGAGCGGATGGATATTCGGCAAATGCAAGAGATGCGGTGGTACTTGCGCAAAGTCTGATAAGCTCCGTTACCGGCGGGAAGATAGTGTGAGAAATTGAACTGATGTGCAATTTCTCACACACGGATTTGTGCCGAGAACGTCACAAATCTGTATAGATGCGCACATGAAATCGCATTCGCGGCTTTCCTGTGTGCGATTCCTCGAACAAAAAACGTTCTCGGAATGGAGATTAGTATGCTGACACAGGAACGATTTTGTGAGATATTGAAAGTATTGGATCGCAAGCAAAGCGTCACGGTTCAGGAACTGGTAGAGATTCTGCAGACCTCAGAGTCCACAATCCGAAGAGACTTAACGGAGCTAAACCGCCAGGGAAAGCTGGTTAAGGTACACGGAGGCGCAACGGCCGTGCATATGAATTATGAGACCAGAGATGCCGACGTCGAGGTGCGCCAGGACAAGAACAAGGAGGAGAAGCTGAAGATTGGCCGCTGCGCGGCCGGTCTGATTGATTCGTCGGACTTTGTCTATATTGATGCCGGAACGACGACCGAGCGGATGATCGATTTCATAACACAAAAGGATGCGATCTTTGTGACGAATTCGGCTATCCATGCCAGAATGCTGTCCAAAAAAGGGATGAAGGTATATCTGCTCGGGGGCGAATACAAGGGTTCTACGGAGGCGGTTGTCGGAGGAGAAGCGGTCTACTCCCTGCAGAAATATCATTTTACCAAGGGGTTCTGGGGAACGAACGGAATCGGAATCCAAGCCGGCTATACCACGCCGGAACCCTCCGAGGCGCTGGTGAAACGCGCCGCAATGGAGCGAACAGCGAAGCGTTATATTCTGAGCGATTCGTCCAAATTCAGCCGGATCTCTTCGGTTAGCTTCGCCGCATTTGAAGATGCGACGATTATCACGACAAAAGTGATGGATCCGGCTTATCAGGACTGTGATAATATCATAGAAGCAGAAGGCTTACAGCCCTGCGATAGATATAGACAGGGCGAATAGCGAACAAAAGAGCATACCGTCAGCGAAGCGCAGTCAGATGCTGAAGAAAATAGGCAGCAGGCTGGGATAAGAGCTTTTCGTCCTTATAGGCCGCAACCAGCCTGCGGGCGGGAAGTTCTTCTTCCAGCCGGATGATGTAAAGGCCGTCTTCTCCTCGCTCGGATACGCAGTAATCCGGAACAAATGCAAGTCCGAGACCGATTTTGGCAAGGTCAATCAGCAGATCGTTGCTGCTCAGCTCGATGGATGGAACCAGATCCAGAGAGTGCTTCTGGAAGATTCGATGCAGGTATTCACTTGTAGTGGAATGATTATCGAGCATCAGAATCGGCATTTGATTCAGAGTCTCAAAGGAAAGTGTCTGTCCTTCGTAGGGAAAGGCATCTTTGTTCGCGATAAAGACATCGCGGAATTCCCGAAGCGGCACGATCTTAACCGTATTGTTCAGAGCACGGTTCGGAGAATTGGTGATAATGATGTCAACCTGATCCAGATCCAGCATCTCCGGGCACTGCAGCGAAGTGCGGTTGACCACGTTAATATGGACATCCGGGTATCGCTGGTGAAAATCTTTCAGGTGAGGAACCAGAAAATACCGGCAAATCGTATCATTCGCCGCGATACGAAGCTGAATTCCGCCGGAGGGCATGGAGTTCAAAAGCGAGTTCTCTCCGCGGATGATGAGGTTCATCGCAGGTTCGATATGCTTGAACAGAATCTCGCCTTCTTTGGTCAGCGTTACCCGCTTGGTGCTGCGGGTGAACAGCGTGTGATTCAGCCGCTTTTCCAGAATCTTAACCGACTGGCTGACGGCCGACTGAGAGATATACAGCCTTGCCGCAGCGTCGGAGAAGCTTAAGGTCTTGGCAACATAATAAAATACCTTGTATAATTCCATATTAATGTCCATATTGAATGTCTCCTTATCTTAAACGTTCAAACGTGTTAGCTGTCGGAAAAGGCTGCGCAGGACGGCCTTGATACGAAACGACAGGTCTATTATAACAGTTTTCGTTCCGATTCACAATACTTTCATAAGAAACGCTAATAAACAGATTTATATAAATTAATTTTCCTAAACTCATTTTTTGTGGTATACTGGTATCATGTACGAGTAGATGAAATGTCATGACTGCGCATATAATCAGGAACGCCGCAGGTCGCGGCAGAAAGTGAGGAAATGATGAGTAAGGTTAGACGGATCTATGTTGAGAAGAAGACTCCCTATGCGGTTCGCGCGAAGGAGCTGAAGGAAGAACTGATAAGCTATCTGGGGCTTTTAGGGCTTACCGGAGTGCGTGTGCTGATTCGCTATGATGTGGAGAACATCAGCAGGGAGACCTATGAGAAGGCATGCGGTACGGTATTTTCGGAGCCGCCGGTTGATATTTTATATGAAGAGTCGTTCCCGATGAACGAGGGAGATAAGGTGTTCTCGGTTGAGTATCTGCCCGGACAGTTCGATCAGAGAGCGGATTCTGCGGAGCAGTGCGTGAAGCTGTTGAATGAGGCGGAGGAGCCGGTCATCCGTTCCGCTACGACCTATGTGCTTTCGGGCGAGATTGGTGACGAGGATTTTGCAAAGATTAAAAGCTACTGCATCAACCCGGTTGATTCCAGAGAGACCTCCGAGGAGAAGCCGGAGACGCTGGTTACGGTATTTGACACACCTGCGGATGTTGCAGTCTTTGAGGGCTTTACCGAGCTTGGCGAGGACAGCCTGAAAGAGCTGTATACCTCTTTGAATCTGGCGATGAGCTTTGCGGATTTTAAGTTCATTCAGGATTATTTTAAGGGGGAGGAGAAGAGAGATCCTTCCATGACGGAGATTCGTGTTCTGGACACCTACTGGTCCGATCACTGCCGTCATACGACCTTCTTAACCGAATTAAAGGACGTCTCTTTCGAGGACGGCTATTACAGAAAGCCCATTGAGGAGGCATTTCAGGCTTACCAGGCGGACAGAAGTGAGATATACAAGGGAAGAAGCGATAAGTACGTGTCCCTGATGGATATTGCGCTGATGGGTATGAAGAAGCTGCGCGCGGAAGGCAAGCTTGCGGATATGGAGGTATCCGACGAGATCAACGCCTGCTCCATTGTAGTTCCGGTCGAGATTGACGGCGTAACTGAGGAGTGGCTGGTATTCTTTAAGAACGAGACCCACAACCATCCGACCGAGATTGAGCCGTTCGGCGGCGCTGCAACCTGCCTTGGCGGTGCGATTCGTGACCCGCTTTCGGGCAGAGGCTATGTCTACCAGGCAATGCGTGTAACGGGTGCTGCCGACCCGACCGTATCCTTAAAGGATACACTGGAAGGCAAGCTCGCGCAGAGAAAGATCGTAACCGGAGCGGCGAAGGGCTACAGCTCCTATGGCAACCAGATCGGCCTTGCAACCGGACTGGTTGACGAGATCTATCATCCGAACTATGTGGCAAAGCGCATGGAGATCGGCGCGGTTATGGGTGCGGCTCCCAGAAAGAACGTAATCCGTGAGAACTCCGATCCCGGCGATATCATCATTTTAATGGGCGGAAGAACCGGCCGTGACGGCTGCGGCGGTGCAACCGGTTCCTCGAAGAGCCATACCAGCGAATCCATCCATACCTGCGGCGCGGAGGTTCAGAAGGGTAACGCTCCGACCGAGAGAAAGCTGCAGAGACTGTTCCGCAGAGAAGAGGTAAGCCGTCTGATTAAGAAATGTAACGACTTCGGCGCCGGCGGCGTATCCGTTGCGATCGGTGAGCTGGCTGCCGGTCTCATCATTGATCTGGACAAGGTTCCGAAGAAATACGCGGGTCTTGACGGCACCGAGCTTGCCATCTCCGAGTCCCAGGAGCGTATGGCAATCGTAGTCGACCCGAAGGATGTGGACAAGATGCTTGCATATGCGGCAGAAGAGAACCTGGAGGCGGTTCCGGTTGCCGAAGTAACGGAAGAGCCGCGGCTGGTTATGAACTGGAGAGGCAAGGTAATCGTTGATATCGCAAGAGCATTCCTTGATACCAACGGCGCCCATCAGGAGACAACCGCTGCGGTTACTATGCCCGATGAGACAAAGAACTATTTTAAGACAGGCGCTTCCTACGAAGCGGTATCCCATAAGAAGAAAGCGGCGAAGGCAGGCGCTCCCGCAGATGCGAAGAAGCAGGAGTGGCTTACTATGTTGGCCGATTTGAATGTATGCTCCAAGAAGGGCCTTGTGGAGATGTTCGACAGCTCCATCGGCGCTTCGACCGTTACGATGCCTTACGGCGGATTATACCAGATGACCCCGATTCAGACCATGACAGCGAAGCTTCCGGTTCTGCGCGGCGCGTGTGATGTAGTAACCATGATGAGCTATGGCTACGACCCGTACCTGTCGAGCTGGAGCCCGTACCACGGTTCCACCTACGCGGTAATCTCCTCTGTTGCAAAGATTGTGGCAGCGGGCGGTGACTACCGTAAGATTCGTTTCACCTTCCAGGAGTATTTCAGACGCCTTGGAAATGATCCCAAGAGATGGGGCGAGCCTCTTGCCGCTTTGCTTGGTGCATACAACGCCCAGATTAAGCTGGGTCTTGCATCCATCGGCGGTAAGGACAGTATGTCCGGTACCTTCAACGATATCGATGTACCTCCGACGCTGGTATCCTTCGCGGTCAATGTAACGAAGGCAGGCAATGTGATTACACCCGAATTCAAGAAAGCCGGCAATGTACTGGTAACATTTGAGATTAAGAAGGACGCTTATGATCTTCCGGATTATGAGAGTCTGATGGAATTGTATGATAAGCTGACCGCTCTGAACAAAGAGAAAGCATTTGCTTCGGCGTATGCGCTCGGCGCGAAGGGTATCGCGGAGGCAGTCAGCAAGATGGCATTCGGCAATAAGCTCGGCGTTAAGGTTACGGCGGCGGACGGGAAGCTGTTCGCACCGTCCTACGGTGATATCCTTGTAGAAATGGCTCCTGCGGATCTGGCAAAGCTCGATGCGGCAGACGTCTCCTACACCGTTGTCGGCGAGGTTCTTGCCGAGAGCAGGATCGTATGCGGCGAGGTAAGCATAAGCCTTGATGAGGCTTTAAATGCATGGACCGATACCTTAGAGAGCGTATTTCCGACCCGTTCCGGCGTAAAGGAGGAAACGGTTCCGAGCAGGTTATATGATGCGAAGACCATCTACACCGCGAAGCATCCGGTTGCAAAGCCGAAGGTATTCATTCCGGTATTCCCGGGAACGAACTGTGAGTACGACACGCTGCGCGCATTTGAGCGTGCGGGGGCTGAGGTGAATACGGTCGTATTCGGCAACTTAAATGAACAGATGATCCGCGAGTCTGTCCAGAACTTCGAGAAGGCGATCAAGGAAGCCCAGATCGTGATGTTCCCTGGCGGCTTCTCCGCCGGTGATGAGCCGGATGGATCGGGTAAGTTCATCGCGACCGCATTCCGCAACGCGCGTATCAGCGATGCAGTGAATGATCTGTTAAAGCAGAGAGACGGTCTTGTATTAGGTATCTGTAACGGATTCCAGGCGATCATCAAGCTCGGATTGGTACCTTACGGCGAGATTACGCCTCAGCACGCGGATTCTCCGACCCTGACCACGAACCACATCGGACGCCATATCTCCAAGTCGGTCTACACCAAGGTTGTGACGAACAAGTCTCCCTGGTTAATGAAGGCAGAGCTTGGAGGCGTGTACTCGATTCCGGCTTCGCACGGCGAGGGACGCTTCGTGGCAAATGACGAGTGGCTGAAGAAGTTAATGGAGAACGGCCAGATCGCAACCCAGTACGTGGATGTGAACGGCAATCCTACGATGGATGAGGATTTCAATCCGAATGGTTCCTACTGGGCAATCGAGGGCATCACGAGTCCGGACGGCAGAGTTCTCGGTAAGATGGCTCATTCCGAGCGCCGCGGCGATTATGTCGCAGGCAACATTACAGGCTGCCAGAACCAGTACATCTTTGAGTCCGGTGTTGCATATTTCAAATAAAGCATAGAATACAATATCTGCGAATTAGCAAAAGCGCCGCAGGCCAGGAAGAAGACTTGGCCGCGGCGCTTTTTGGATCTATAGGCGAAAATGGACGCAACAATTTGTTACTTCACTGGAAAAAAAACAATAAAAAATTGTCTGAATGGCCTTAAAAAGACTGTAAAATACAGAAGTAGAAATAAAAAGGAATAAATATACAGAAAATTAATATCAAAAAATATGAATATAATAGAGAATTGTAATTATAGATATCTAAATTGTGTCAAATGTTTGGGATGACAATCGGAGCGGAATGGTATAGAATGTATAATTGAGTCTTTTAATCATTACAAACAAAGAAATAAAGAAAACCTTATATAGCCGTATAAAAAAATATCTGCAACAAAATGTTGCGTGGCTGAAAAAATGAGATGGGAGGTAGAAAGATCAATAATAAACTTATATATACAAAATTACGAAAATGTTATATAATAACTTCCGCTAATGAATAATTAAAGTAAAAAATAAGAAAGAAAAATAGAATGATAGGAGAGGAAAAAGAAATGAAGCACGAATATAGTTCTACTTTATATGCTTGGAAATAATTAGCAATTAATATGAGGATAAAAAATGGGGAAATAATCCAGAATCGACAGGGATTCCGAAGAGCGAAGTTATCGGAGAATAACAAAAATAAAGGGGCGCATATCAATATGATAATGCGGCACGGATGGGAGAGACAAAACACTTTGAAACAGAAAGAAGAATTTTTTAACAAAATACTGCTGGAGATGACTGTACCGGTGGAGGATTACATCAGGCATCACTGCAAGGATATGGAGCTGGCGGAAGATATTATGCAGGAGGTATTTTTAGAAGCGCATAAGAATGTTGCAAAGCTGATGCATCATGAGAACTATAAAGGATGGATTATGCTTACGGCGAAGAACAAGCTGATGAAGATCACGAGCAGAGAGCGTCAGTATTACGAAAGAAACACGTGCATTGATGAGGTGGATGAGAACGTATTCAGTCAGGAGCCGGAAGACGAAGCAAGTGAACTCGTCAACGAATTACTCAAAAATCTGACGAGCGATGAAGCCGGACTGATACGCGGAGTGTATCTGGAAGGATTTTCGTCCGATGAAATGGCGAAGCGTCTTAGTATTACGGAAAACGCCTTTCGAATGAGATTACATAGAGCCAGGGAGAAAGCAAAGAAAATTCTGCAGAAGAGTATGGAGGAATAAGGTTAGGCTCCCGGCGAATTCAGGAGGGCCAAGGTAAATTCGGAAGGATCTCGGCCAAGCCGGAAGGCCTCAGGCGAATTCGGTAGGATCCCGGCGAATTGAGAAGGATCCCGGGGAATCCGGAAGAATGCCGGAACAGAATGCAGAATAAATCTGGGAAAAACCGTTCCTGGAACACCCGCAGCAAGGAAAAATAGCGAAAAAGAGAAATAATTGATATGAAACCTAAAAAAACCAATAAAAAATGTAAAAATTTCTTGAAACATGCGTTACAAATTCGATGTTTCAGGGAATGTACTAAGTGAAAGGGGATAAATAATGTTCGAACAGCTTTATGGTACCAGTAAGAACATGGAAGGAGATGATAACGATAAGATCTTAAAAGAGAGTTTGACAAGAGAACTCGAAAAAGAAATGCAGCGTCCGGATCCGGAGATTGATTGGGAGCATGTACAGGCAATTCTGAAAGTACTGCGTCCGCTGGAATCGAGGGAAGAACGGACAAGAAGCGATTCTCCTGATAAAAAAGAGCCGACTCCCGAAGAACGAACCGCGGCGTTCATTGATCGTTTCAATAAAAGGAACGGCACGAACTACGCAGTATCGGAGGAAGAGACGAAGATTAGAAAACTGAACACACGCAAGAAATTGGTACGCGCAGCCGTTTTAGTGGGTGTGGTATTCGGTTCATTCGTTACCATGAATCAGGTGACGATGGCTTCGGCAAATCAGTCGATATTTGAGTTTTTGGGGATGAAGGCGGCAAAGTTGGTGTATGAGATCAATGGAAAAAACGATAGCTCGGGAACAGCTTTTACAAGTCAGGAAGACCAGAATACTGAATGGAGTAATATTCAGGAACAGTATGCTGGAAAGCTGTACTTGCCTCAAGATATACCGGGGGATATGAAGATTGGTGAAATGCGGGAATACGAAGCGGAAGGAATGAGTCAAGTGTTCATTGCATATGAAAGTGCCGATCTGACAAGATATCTTCAGATAACTGTTTACCAAGCAGGTGATATCCAGGGCAGACTTGATATTTTTATAGGAGACGAATGGATTGAAAAAAATACGCAGTTAGATGACGGAGAAACTTTGAATTATTATGTGGGAGAAGAGAGTATTAAGTCAATTTTATACAAAAGTGATTTGCTATATACCCTTGATTCAAACATATCAGAGGAAGAGTTTCTTCAAGTGATTGACAGCATGGAGGTTATTGGTGAAACAGATTAAAAGAGGAATTGCTTTTATTATGTGCGTGATCGTTTGCTTGAGTCTTACTATGGAGGCGCAGGCAACTGTAAACAATAATATCAGAATTTATGAGTTTGGAGAGGAAGAACTCGAAGTCGTAATTGATATGGCACAGATGCAAAGAGGAAATGAGTTAAACTGTTCTATGATGATTAGTAAGACGAACAGCGGTGCTGTAGAAGTTATTTTTTCTACAAGCACGGGACCGGTTTCTTCTGAAATAGGAGTAAAGGATTTGGTGTTTCAGCAAAAAGGATGGCTTTGGTGGACGGATCTCTATTGCAATAGTTTTTGCAATTATAATGCACATTCATATGCGGGATCGGTGACATATACCGCTCCTGAATCCGGCGAAACCTACCGGGCAATCGGAACTCATTACGCAATCATAGATGGAACGGAATATACATATGTCATGATCTCTGATGAGTTAGATTACTAATATCAATTCCTCTGCCGTCACGGAAACGGCAGAGAGACAAGAAGAAAAAACAATGATAGGGAGGAATTTTTAAATGGAAAGTGAAGTCTATATTCAGATTGACGGGAGAATTGTAAAAATTGATTTGGAAAGTGAATGCGGTTATTCTGAAGTAGAATGGGCGGACGAGAATGATGAGGAAGAAGAACGGGACGAGGAACTGGAGAAAGCCCGGATCAACAGAATCATCAATGACTGTTTGGGAGAGTAAGAGGATGGGCGTTGCTGGTATGTGCTGACTATATATCCATTCCAGTTCCGAAAGCTTTGGACCAAAGCATCGGGAGAAGAATGAGAAAGAAGAACAGAAGCAGAATCCAGCAAAGGGAGATTCCTTAAAAATGGAACTCCATGCAGGAAGATGAGGAGAGATTTATATAGGTCGTAGTATATGATTTCTTTCGTGGAGAAAGGAATCCGAGCGGAACAGTCCAAAAGGGAGATGCGAGTTTTCTGCGGAAAACAGTAAAAGAAGCAGGCCAAAGCAGATACGGTTAGAATATCGTAGAGCTTTGGCCTGCTTCTTTGTGATGAGACAGATTGACGTTTGACTTCCGACTCTTCAAAAAATAGGCACTTTAGAGGATGGGTTGAATGAAAAAGTAAATTCCACATGTAAACTTAAATTCCATACTGAAGACAAAAGTCTACTTTTTAGGGTTTGACGAATTATGTTAGACCCTTTATAGTAGAAATTAGGCCAGATAATAAATGATGTCATCGGAAA
>JAGAPO010000014.1 GCA_017623215.1 Lachnospiraceae bacterium
TATAAAGTTTTTCACAAAACAGGAAAGGCACATTCATAAATATATGATGTGGATAACTTTGCTGTATTCACAGAAAATGTGGAAATTGTAAATTTACTACAAATGGCAGGCTATTAAATGAATTTACCTTTCAGAGCTGATGACGCTCCGCGCTTTTGTCCTGCTCGATTCCTATGCGGTGATTCCGGCCTCTTAGGCTCTTACCCCAGATTAGCCCGCCTCTCAAGCGTCTGAATCCCCTCCAGAATAAATCTCGCATGATCGAACGCAATTCCGTTGTTATCCACAACACGAACCTTCCGTCCCTTAATATATCCACTGATATTCTCGCTGACCTCCACAACCGAGTTGACCGAAGCCGCTTTCTCCTCATTCGTCAGTGTAATACGGTATCTGGTATACCGCCTGCCGTTCTCCACGTTTTCCGAGACCGTCTCATATGAGACGTCCATCCAGGCTGCGTCCGCCGCGTCATCCGAGGCCTGAACGCCCGACAGACCCGGCTCCACCAGCGCAAGGAATGCAATGGTTACAATCCGCCATCTCGGATCCCGGTCCGCCTCGCCCGCACAGCTTAACTGCTCCAGCGGGATTCCGGTCAGACAGGTCTCCTCCCAAAGCTCCCTTGCCGCCGCATCAAGCGCGTCCTCCCGAATCTCCACGAAGCCTCCCGGAAGCGCCCACCAGTGAATGCAGGGGTGATTCTTTCTGCGAATCATCAAAAGCTCCAGATTTCCCGGCACCGGCTTGCCCTCCTGCTTCATACGAAAGATCAGATTATCGGCTGTCACCGCCGGAGTCTCATAATCCCCGTGATTATATTTTTCCAGGAACTCCTCCAGATTATCCCCTCTTGGGTTCCTTCCGTTATCTCCATAAAATGCTGAAATATCTTTTAAAAATGACGGCATAGCTGATTTCTCCTTTCATACATCTGAGTTGATCCCTTCAAGCTGCACGGCTGACCTCCGATGATCCGACCGTATCTTTCTCCGTCAAGCATTCATCCGAACAGGCCGAGCGAACTTAACACGAATATCCAGAAAAATAACGTAACAAGGCAGGCTGCGGAGGATACCACCACAAGCTGCGCGGCAAGCTTTTCGTCTCCGCCCATCTGCTGCGCCATGGCAAATGAGGACACCGAAACAGGCGAACCAAACACCACCATAAGGCACGCCAGCGCCTCCCCGGAAAATCCAAGCAGGACGGCCGCAGTCAGCATGATAAACGGAACAAGAAGCAGTCTTACCGATACCACAATCAATATCTCCCGCACATACCCCTTCATGCTTGAAAATGTGAAGCTCGCACCGAGAATGATAATGGCAAGCGGAGTTGCGATTTTTGAGATATCGCTTACTGCCTTTTCCACAAACACAGGAAGGGTAATGCGCAGTCCAAAACATAGGATTCCTGCCAGACATCCGATTATAAGCGGATTGGTGACAATCCCCTTAATAAGCTTTTTTATGTCGATATTCCCCTCCCGGAACCGCTCCAGGCTGATAACCGCTAAAACGTTGAACATCGGAACAACGACCGCCACCATAAGTGATGTCAGCCCGCCTGCGCCGTCACCGCATATGTAGCTCACAAGCGGCACTCCAAGAATCGAGTAATTAGACCGGAAGAAGCCCTGGAGCATTACGCCCCTTTTCGCATTGTCCTTCGTCAAAGCAAGCACCGCAAATGACCCAAGCAGGAATACGCACAGCACGCCCGCGACTGCAAATGCTATCAGCTTTCCGTCAAATACCTGCGCGGCTTCCGTCTTGTAGATATTATAAAATAACAATATCGGCAGAAATACTTTAAATACCAGCCGATTCATCGTGTCAAAGCTCTTCTTGTCGGCAAGCTTGATGCTTTTCAGCACATACCCCAAAAGCATCATCAAAAAGATCGGAGCAATTGACTCGAAAGACAGTTGTAAGCTTCCCATACTAATCTCCATTCCGAGAACGTTTTTTGTTCGAGGAATCGCGCCCATGAAAGTCGCGAATGCAATTTCTCACACGATGCATCCTCCTGTTCCTTTATGCTTCGATTATACTCCTTTCGGGTAGGCATTGCAAGCCGATGATCGGAAAATCAAGTCCCAAATCGGCTCCGTGCATGACACACTCACCCAGAATCCTCCGCATGCCTGCTCTGAGGATCCTTTTTTCAAACATTTTTCATAATGTATTTGAAATTTTCCGGTATACTGTGTTATACTAAAATGTGAACAATTTGGATGTGGATTTCCCCGTCCGGAAAGAGGTGAACGACATGAGTGAAGAAGTTAAGAATGAGGCAGTTGCTGCAGCAGAAACTGCAGCGGAGGCCCCGGCTGAAGAGGTGAAGGAGGTTGTTCCGTCCATGGATGAGTTCAAGGATGAGCTGAACAGCTCTTTCAAGAAGCTCAAAGAGGGCGACCTAATTAAGGGTAACGTTGTTGGCGTATCGGATACTGAGGTTACGATTGATCTCGGTTCTTATGCGGAAGGCGTTATCAAGGCAGATGAGCTCAGCAATGATCCCAAGTTCTCGATCAAGGCGGATGTTACGGTCGGCGAGACTCTGGATGTTCTGGTTCTCGGTGAGGACAAGAACGGCAATATCCTGCTTTCCAAGAAGAAGGCGGATGATATTCTTGCATGGAGCAAGTTAAAGGAGATGCTTGAGGCTAAGACAGTTGTATCCGTTACGGTATCCCAGGCAGTAAAGGCCGGCGTTGTTGCGTTCGTGGACGGTATCCGCGGATTCATTCCGGCTTCGCAGATCGGCCTGAGCTACATCGAGGATCTGGAGACTGTAGTCGGACAGACCATCGACGTTGTTGTAATCACGGTTGATGAGGAGAAGAAGCGTCTGGTTCTTTCCGGTAAGGAGGTTGCAAAGGATCGCGCTGCTGCGGAGAAGGCAAACCGTATCGCAAGCGTTCAGAAGGGCGCCGTTCTTGCCGGTAAGGTTGAGAAGATTATGACATTCGGCGCATTTATCGACCTTGGCGAGGGCTTATCCGGTCTGGTACACATTTCCCAGATCAGCAATAAGAGAGTCAAGACCGTCGGCGAAGTTCTGAAGGAAGGCGACGAGGTTAAGGTTAAGGTTCTGGACGTGAAGGACGGTAAGATCAGCCTCAGCATTAAGGCGGCTGACGAGAAGGCTCCCGCAGAGGAGATTCCGGCTGACGAAGGTCCCAGAGAATACCGCGCAGACGGCGAGGCCACAACCGGTCTTGCGGCTCTGCTGAAGAATATTAAGCTGAACTAACTGCATATGCATCGTTCCTCTTAACCAACGTGTCTTTGCGCTCCGCGCGAAGGCACGTGCAAGCGAAATCGCGCCGATGCGCCGATTTCTCACCCTAACGTTAAAAGCGCGTTCTCATCATATGGTGAGAGCGCGCTTTTTGTCTTTCTGTCTGTCGGTATGCTTGTCTTTCTGATTCCCCGGTTTTTCTCTTCTCCTCTTTTCCTTCGTTGGTTCTCTTCGGCTATGTTGCCCCGGCTTCTTTTTTCTTCTTCTTTTTTCCTCCCGGGAACATCTCACTGAGGAACGGAACCTTGTCCGTGTAGCTGTCCGCACTGTTCCCTGTCTTTTTATCACCGTGCTGCTTCTCGTCCTGCATTCCTTCTAATTCTTCATATAGAATCTCTACCGTTGGAAGCTCCGCCGGAATCCGTTTTGCAAGCTTTACGGACTCGACCGTCACCACCTCCGTTTCCGAATTCGCGGCTTCCTCGCTCATCTCCTGATATTCTCGAAGCTCCTGTGCCATTGCGTATTCCTTAATCTCCTCATTAATCGAGAGCATCTTTCGATCCAGGAACGTGACCAGCTCGGCACATTCTTTCAGCTCACGGCGAATATGATCCGGCGCTTTTCCTTCGAACTTATAATAAATCTTATGCTCCAGACTTGCCCAGAAATCCATCGCAATCGTACGAATCTGAATCTCAACCTTCGTCTCGACCATACGGTCACTTAAAAATACCGGAACCGCAACAATCATATGATAGCTCATATAACCGTTCGGCTTTGGATTCTGTATGTAATCCTTGACCCGCAGCACCCGGATATCGGACTGACGCTTTAAAAGCTCCGCAAGCCGGTAAATATCCGATGTGAACGAGCAGATAATTCGAATCCCTGCAACATCGTTCACATATCGAACGATATTCTCAACCGTAAGCTCCAAATTTAGCTTGCGTATCTTCTTCGCAATGCTCTGCGTGGACTTGATTCTGGACGTTACATGTTCAATCGGATTATATTGATGCGCGAGCTTAAAATCATTATTCATGATCTCAATTCTCGTATTAATCTCTTTCAGTGCGGAATCGTACAGCAGTAGCGTTCTGCTCCACTCATCCGACTGACTGTAAAACATAGGCAGTTCCATAATACCTCACATTCCGCCGTGCCTGACGGCCTGACATACTCCTCTCCGGACGGCGTTCCTCTCCCTGCAGAATCCGCCCTGTATAATCAGTATACCATCTAAATATGAACAAAGATTGAAGTTTGTATTATTTTATGAAATCTTAATCTTTTGACCGGCATTTTTCACATTTTTTTCATTTTCCGGTTGACATTTTTTAGCACACGTACTATAATGAATAACGGTTGCAGCAATATTAATCTGGCAAATAAAAAAAGAAAGGGAGGTAAAATCATGAGCTTTAGATTTTCATTACTTGCATCGGAATCCAATCATAATAATTCTATCGTTTCATGTAAGGTTACCTCTGGAGTTTGTCATTAGACAAAAGGCTTTGGTTTATTCGTGTAAAGAAGCTTGATTTTGTCCTATGTGTCCGTGGTATCCTGCCACGGTATTTTTTTGTCTTAAAAGCCGTACCTTCCTGTGTGGTACGCGCTTTTCCAGATATTCCATCGTGTGCAGTATATCCGCCAAATTTCAGAGATGAGAACAAATGAAAAAGCAAGTGAAAAAAACGACCGGAACGGCAGATGGTCTGCCTCTTTTTCCGTCTAAAACGAATCGAATGCCTGACGGCCCAATCATCGGCTGTCGGCAGAATGGAGGTTATTTATGAAAAAATTATCCGGCTACATACTGAAATACTGGTATTGCTATGTATTTGCCATTTTCTGTATGGTAGCTGCAATCTGTCTGGATATGCTTGCTCCGCAGGTGACGAAGCGGATTATCGACGATGTAATCGGGGAAGGGAAGCTTGATCTGCTGACCGGGCTTCTGGTTACGATATTCTGCATCGGCCTCGGGCGCTGCGTATTCGGGTATTTTAAGGAGCTGACATTTGATTATGTAAGTTCCAAGATATCGGTTGATATCAGACGCAATCTGTTCCGGCATATTCAGAAGCTTTCGATCAGTTATTTTGATAAGACCAATACGGGTGAATTAATGTCCCGTGTTAAGGATGATGTCGATCGCATCTGGAACGGAATCGGTTATGTCGGAATGCTTGTCATCGAGGTTGTCATTCATACCGCGATTGTACTCTGGTGCATGTTCCGACTGAGCTCGAAGCTTTTTATCATCCCGATTATCGCGATGCCTCTGGTTGGGTTTTTCGCGGTGTTAATGGAGCGCAAGCTTGATAAGGTATATGAGGATATCAGTGAGGAGAACGCAGAGCTGAACACGGTCGCACAGGAGAATCTGGCCGGCGTCCGTACCGTAAAAGCATTTGCAAGAGAGAAGTTCGAGATTCAGAAGTTCCTCTCCCACAATAACCGTTATTATGATTTGAATATGAAGCAGTCGAAGATTCTGATCAAATATCAGCCGCTGTTTCAATTTATTACGAAGCTTCTTCCTGTGATTGCGATTATCTACGGCGGTTTTCTTGTTATCCGCGGCGAGATTACACTCGGAACGCTGGGTGCGTTCTCGGAATACTGCACGAATATCGTGTGGCCGATGGAGATGCTCGGATGGCTGAGCAATGAATTCGCGTCCGCAATCGCTTCGAACAAGAAGATTAAGCAGATTTATGAGGTGACGCCGGAACTCACCCAGAAGGAGAATCCGGTCGTTCTGGATAAGGTAGAAGGAAGCGTCGAATTCGATCAGGTATCGCTTACGATCGGCGACAAGGAAATCTTAAAGGATATTTCCTTTACGCTTCCGGCCGGCAAGACGCTTGGCATTATGGGAGCGACCGGCTCGGGCAAGACTTCGATTCTCAATCTGCTGCAGCGTTTTTATGATCCGAGCGAGGGACGGATTCTGCTCGACGGAGCCGATATCCGCGATCTGACCCTGAATCAGCTGCGCCGCAGCACAGCCCCGGTGATGCAGGATGTGTTCCTGTTCTCCGACACGATTAACGAGAATGTCAAGCTCGGAAACAAAGATCGAATTACGGACGAAGAGATC
The DNA here is from genome assembly GCA_017623215.1 of Lachnospiraceae bacterium. Taxonomy (GTDB): domain Bacteria; phylum Bacillota; class Clostridia; order Lachnospirales; family Lachnospiraceae; genus Caccomorpha. Next base: position 6,362 of record JAGAPO010000014.1, read on the forward strand.
CGGGATGCGCTCTACAAGGCGCAGGCCAGTGATTTCATCGAACGGATGGAAAAGCAGTATGAGACGCTGATCGGCGAACGCGGCGTCGGCCTCTCCGGCGGTCAGAAGCAGAGAATCAGCATTGCCCGCGCATTTGCAAAGAAAGCGCCGATCCTGGTTCTGGACGATTCCACCTCGGCCCTCGATATGGAGACCGAGCACCAGATCCAGCAGTCCTTAAAGGAGATGACCGGCAACACCAAGATTATTATTGCACACCGAATCTCCGCTGTACGCTATGCCGACGAGATTATCATTCTAAAAAACGGCCAGATTGCGGAACGCGGTACCCATGAATCGCTGATGGCGAAGAAGGGGATGTACTATGAGACCTATCAGGCGCAGTATGGTGACTATCTCGGCTCGCTCGCCGAAAAGGCGTCCGAAGCAGCACCTGCTCACGCGTAATAACAGGGCGGAGTTCGTCCCTTTAGCCGGCTTCGCCTTCGCCGCAGGGACAGCGCATGCCCCGAACGTTACCTTAAAGGAGGTTGAGTATTTATGGCTGTTAACGCAGTCCGCGATGACGAAACGCTTGCCAGTGTCAGTAAAAAGACGACACTGCTCCGGTTATTTCGTTATTTGCTTGATTATAAAAAGCAGATCGCTGTCGTATTATTGATCATGCTTTGTACGGTTGTGATCACTTTGTTGAATCCGCTGATCATAAGTCGGGCAATTGATGTTCATATTAAGAACGGAGATATGAAAAGCCTGCTGCAGCTCGGACTCTTCGCCGCGATTCTTAACATTCTCCTGGTTATTCTGATTCAGGTAAGAATGTATATGATGGCAAAGATGTCGAACCAGGTTCTGCTCACGATCCGTCAGGAGCTGTACACGCACATCCAGACCTTAAGCTTTCAGTTCTTCGACTCCCGGCCGACCGGCAAGATTCTGGCCCGAATCATCGGAGACGTGAACTCGCTTAAGAACGTGCTTTCCAACAGCGTCACAACGCTGATACCGGATTTCATCACCATCTGCGCGGTTGTCGTGATTATGGTGATTCTCGACTGGCACCTTGCTCTCGCGGCAATGGCGAGCCTGCCCCTCATGATCGTGGGCGTCACCCTGATTCAGAGGCTGTCGCATATCCGCTGGCAGATTCACAGGAAGAAGGGTTCTAATCTGAATGCCTTCATCCATGAGGATATGTCCGGAATCCGCATTATTCAGAGCTTTACCGCCGAGGAAGAGACCGCAAAGACCTTCGATGTGCTCCTCGAGGAGCACCGCAAATCCTTTGTGAACGCAGTGGTTCTCGCGGACGGATTCGGACCGGTCGTAGATTTCTGCTGGGGGCTTGGCACACTTGCTCTGTATTTTGCAGGGGTGCGCTTAAGCGGCGCAGATATTGTTCCGATCGGAACTTTGCTTGCATTCGGTTCCTATATCTCCATGTTCTGGCGTCCGGTTATGAACTTAAGTAATTTCTACAATCAGCTCGTAACCAATATCGCCGGAGCGGAACGAATCTTTGAAATACTGGATACCAAACCGGATATCACCGATGCGGACGAAGTACACGCCCTGCCTGAAGTTCAGGGTGCGGTACGCTTCGACCATGTATCCTTCGCTTACGACGAGGATACTCCGGTGCTTCGTGACGTCAGCTTCCAGGTTAAGCCCGGCGAAACGATTGCCCTGGTCGGTCCCACCGGTGCCGGCAAGACGACGATCGTGAATCTGATCAGCCGTTTTTACGATATCCAGGAGGGCAATATCTACATTGACGAGCACAATCTGCGCGATATTTCGATTGAAAGCCTGCGCGAGCAGATGGGTGTTATGACGCAGGATAATTTCCTGTTCTCCGGCACCGTAAAGGATAATATTCGCTACGGCAAGCTGAACGCGACGGATGAGGAGATTATCGAAGCCGCGAAGGCCGTCAACGCGCATGATTTTATCATGAAGCTTGAGAACGGGTATGACACGGTGTTAAAGGAACGCGGCGCAGGGCTGTCCATCGGCCAGCGCCAGCTGCTCGCCTTTGCCAGAACCATGGTCTCGATGCCGAAGATTCTGATCCTGGATGAGGCAACCTCGAGCATTGATACCCACACCGAGATTTTAGTTCAGCAGGGGATCGAGGCTCTGTTAAAGGGCCGTACCTCGTTCGTGATCGCGCATCGCCTCTCCACGATTCAGAAGGCCGACCGCATCTTTGTCATCGACAACGGCGGAATTATGGAGCAGGGAAGCGCTGCGGAGCTCCTGGCGAAGAAGGGGCTGTACTACGAGCTTTACATGTCACAGTTTAAGAATATTGAATAAATGTAACAGTCGAACGGTTCCCGGAATGCGTTCGGGCTGTCTGAACTGTTACAAATAAACTTCCCCGGCCGCAGGCCGGGGCAGAAAGGCAGGCATCTTATATGGCGGCAAATATAACAGTAATCAAATTAGATCATTGGGATACGGATTATTCCAGGCCGTTCTATGAGATGCTCTGCGCCTATCTGATGGAGGATTTTGGGCTTCGGCCGGGGAAGGAGCATCTGGAGCAGCTCTATGAGAATATCCGGACCGAGCTGGACCTCTCGCATATCTTCGTTCATCTGCTGTTGGCCTGGCAGCTGCCTGTCGGATTTTGCATTTCTTTGCTCGATACCGAAGACCGCCCCCTTTGCATCCGCCCCGGCTATGGATTCATCCGCGATTATTACATACGGCCTTCCTTCCGCCGCCAGGCGCTTGGAACCGCCTTCTTTCATCAGCTGTGCGAGTATTATCGCAGTCTTCACGCGAAAGGTATCTACCTGCTCTCCTCCCCGGACGCATTCCCGTTCTGGACCAGTCTTGGCTTTTGTTGTACAGACGCGCTGCATGGCGGCGAGAACGAGTGCTGCGTATCCCTTGATTTTAATCCATCTCTGTGATTTTCTTATTTTTTTGAAAATTTTGTTAAAACAGGGCGAATTCTGTCCTTTAATTGATTGACAAGTTTTTCCGGGCGTGCTATATTGAATGGAAGATCGATGAAATGCCGTATTTTCGGCATAAGAGAAAGGCTGGCACTTTATGAAATTTATTGAAATTAAGAAAAAAGATTTGCTGACAATTCCCAATATTCTATGTTATTTCCGGCTGATTCTGATTCCGGTGTTTGTTGTGCTGTATCTAAGAGCGGACTCTCCTGCAGATTATTATCTGGCCGCCGCGGCGGCGCTGATTGCATCGCTGACTGACCTGTTCGACGGCAAGATCGCCCGCAAGTACAATCAGATCACGGAGTTCGGCAAATTCATCGACCCCCTGGCGGATAAGCTGATGCAGGGTGCAATGCTTCTGGTTCTCCTGATTCGGGTCAAGTGGATGTGGCTTCTTGTCACGTTCTTTGTTGTGAAGGAAGGCTTCATGGGCATTGCCGGATTTCTGATGCTTCAGAAAGGGAAGAAGCTGGATGGCGCCAAGTATATCGGAAAGGTCTGCACGACGGTTCTTTACTCGGTTATGTTCATTCTGATATGCTTCCCGAGCCTGATTACGAATTATACGGCTGTTGTGAATGGTATGTTGCTGTTATGCGCAATCTTCATGATGCTGTCATTCGTATCCTATGTTATGACATATATTCACATGTATAAGGAATTCAAAGAAGAACACAAATAGAGATACCACGGAGGGCTGCTGTGACTTGCATGGCGTCCTCTTTCTTTTCCAAAGAATCTTTATGAAAGAATCGGAACAAAACGGCTCTTTGGGGCGGTACATATTTCCTGTAAGGCTCGCGCCTATCTTACGTTCGATTCCCTTTTGCTGACAGAATGGAGGTTATTATGGCTCAGAATATCAACCGGCGAGGTCCCGGCAGGTTCCTCGCCCTCTTCTTTCTCGTATTATCATTTGTTATTGTAATCGGAATCCCCGTGATTTTACTGACCGGAAAACTGCGCGGACAGCGGACGGACGAGGCGGCCGGGCAGACGGAATTCGCGGATGCTTCGACGTCCTTGCCCTCCGGAGAGAGCTCCGGGACTTCGACAGAACCCTCCGGCGATTCCGACGCGGATTCTGCAGCACCAGCCTCCGGCAATTCCACGGAACCCGTCCCGGACAGTCCCACAGAACCAATTTCCAATCCCCAGCCGTCTCCGACGCCGGAACCGTCCGAATCCGACACTGCGCTTGCCCGTGCCGCGGCAATTCTTGAGACAATGACTCCGGAAGAAAAAGTGGCTCAGATGTTCTTCGTGCGCTGTCCTTCCGAGGATGCCGCCAATCTGGCCGCCGAATACCAGCCCGGCGGATATATTCTGTTCGGAAATGATTTTAAAGACGGGACACCGGAATCCGTAACCGCGGTGATTCAAAGCTATCAGGACGCGGTGAAGATTCCGCTGTTAATCGGAGTCGATGAAGAGGGCGGTACCGTGAATCGCGTAAGCCGCTATTCTGCCTTTCGCAAATCCCCTTTTCTGTCCCCGAGAGCTCTGTATTCCGAGGGTGGCTTTGACCTGATTAAAAGCGATACGATCGAAAAATGTACGCTGTTAAAGAGCCTCGGAATTAATGTAAACCTCGCTCCTGTGTGCGACTTAAGTGGGGATTCGGAGGATTTCATGTATCAGCGCGCGTTCAGCGGCGATCCGGATGAGGTATCCGAATATGTAACGCTTGTGGTTTCCACGATGAACGAGCAGGGAATGGGCTGCACGCTCAAGCATTTCCCCGGATACGGCAATAACGTGGATACGCACACTGGAATTGCGCTTGATGAACGGCCGCTTTCCCAGTTCTATGAGGAGGATCTGGTTCCGTTCCTCGCAGGAATTCAGGCGGGGGCCGGAAGTATTCTGGTCTCACATAATATCGTAACCTGTCTCGACGATTCCCGCCCCGCCTCGCTTTCACCGGCGGTTCATGAGCTTTTGCGCGAAAAGCTTGGATACACCGGCGTTATTATGACGGATGACCTGATTATGGACGCGATCACACAGTACACCGACGGCAGCGCCGCTGCGGTTCTCGCGGTTCAGGCCGGCAATGATCTGTTGATCTGCAGTGACCTGACCACGCAGCTGCCCGCGGTGATTGAGGCCGTTCGCGAGGGAATCCTCTCCATAGAACGGATCGAAGAGTCGGTGATTCGCATCCTGCTGTGGAAGATGGAGCTTGGGCTGCTGCCGCGTTAGACGGGCGCATACAAAGAATCCCCCTCAATGACCCTATCGAAAAAGTCATTGCCATCAGTCCGAATCTATCTTTTCGTTGGCCTGCCGCCTTCGGGGAACGGCGGCCTTCTCCTCGGAGCACCGGCTCCCTCCCGCTCCTCTTCTCTTTCTTCCATGTCTCCATTGGGAGCTTCTTTCTTCGACTGATATCTTGCCGCCTGCGTCGAGAACAGCTTATAATACTTCCCGCGCAGTTCCATCAGCTCTTCGTGCGTTCCCATTTCCGCAACACAGCCGTTCTCCAGAACGACCACGGTATTCGCGATCGTCGCGCTGGAAAGCCGGTGCGATACAAAGACGCTGGTCTTCCCCTCGCGAAGCCTGTCGAACTGCATATATATCTCCTGCTCGGCTATCGCATCCAGAGAAGCGGTCGGCTCATCCAGAATCAGGATATCCGTGTCGGAATAAAATGCTCTTGCAACGGACAGCTTCTGCCACTGTCCCACCGACAGCTCGGTTCCGTCCTTTTCAAAATATCTTGTAAGCGGCGTATCATATCTCTGCGGCATCTTCTCGATGAATTGATCGGCTCCCGCATTCTTCGCCGCCTCTTCCACGTCGCCCTGCTGCTTTTCTCTGGATATGCAGCCAAAGGCAATATTATCTCCCGCGCTTTCCGCGTATTTTCCGAAATCCTGGAATATAATTCCGTACAGCTTATAAAGCGCCTTCGTATCGTATTCCCGAATATCCCTTCCGTCGAACAGGATTACGCCGTCCGTCGGATCGTAAAGTCTTGTAATCAGCTTAATCAGAGTCGTCTTACCCGCCCCGTTCAATCCGACAAGCGCCACGGTGCTGCCCGCACGGATGGTAAGGTTCATATTATGTATGACATCGCGATCCGCTCCGGGATACCGGAAGGATACATTTCGAAGCTCGATCGTATGCCCGCAGTGCGTCTGCGGAAGGGCCGGAGGTTCCAGAATCGGCTTGATGTGCTGCTTTTCGTTCATAAACAGAATCATATTATCAATAAAGAGCGAGCCTTCATATATGCTTGCCGTAACGCTGATAATCGCCGCCAGCGCAGAGGATATCGAGTTCAGCGCTCCGGTATAGACCGAATAATCGGAGATTTGAGTGACATTGGTTGCAATCAGGTAGAACAGAACGCCGTTCATGACTGCCGTTGCGAGAGAGAGCAGAAGATTCCAGGCACCTTCCTGCCAGATCAGCGTCTTAATTCCCTTGAAATACCCGCGGAACACGTCGTTGTATTTTCCAATCAGAAGATCGGACAGGTCAAACAGCCGAATCTCCTTTACCATATCCTTATTCACGAGCAGGTCACTGTAATAGTTCATCTTCCGGCGTTCTTTGGAACGGCGGAACATATAATTGAAGTTCTTCCTGCGGAAATGGAAGGACACCGCCGCGCTTGCAATCGTAAGTCCGAGGAACGCAAGGAAGAATACGATGCTGGATGCCGGCAGCGTGCGCAGGATGACCATGAGCACCGCGATGTAGCTTATCATGGAGATTACCTTGGATACCAGTTCAAAGGAAGAACGCAGAATATTGACCGGCCGCATTCCCGCCTCGCGGTTCGCATTCTCCAGGCGCTCGTAAAAATCCGGCATATCAAAGGACGCCAGATCCACGGTCTTGGCCTTATTCATAATCTTTACTTTTACATGGTTGGTGACTGCCTCGCCGGTAATCTGGGTTACCATATTGGAAAGGCTGGTCGTCAGCGTGTTCAGGAACAGATAGCCGAACTGAAAGACTAACGGCATTACAAGATTGACCTCTTCCGTGAAGCTTTTCACAACGCACTCCAGAAGATGTGCGGTAATCAGCGTTCCCACAAGCGGCATAATACCGTTGTAGATCGTCATGAACAGCATGAACAGCAGCAGGAACGGCTGTGTCTCCCATACAAGCTTAAAGATGTAGAGCAGGCGATAACAGGTGCCTCCTACCGTTTTTTTGAGGTACTGCGGCACCTCACGGAGATTCTTTGGTTTCGGTACTTTTAAGCGTTCATTTGCCTCTGAGGGCGGCGGTCCATATCTGGTTCCCATAATTAAATTCCTCCTGTTCTTCTTCGTTATCTTCTTCCATAGAATCGTCTTACATCCGGAATCGTAATCGTGAACTCCGTTCCCTTCGTATACTGCGACCGCACCTTAATTCTTCCGGTGTGTCCCAGGATAATCAGCTTCGCAATCGACAGACCAAGTCCATGCCCGCTGATATTCCGATCTCTGACCTCATCCGAGCGGTAAAAACGATTAAATATATTGTCAACATCCTTCCTCGTCATTCCGATTCCGGTGTCTACAACCTTTACAACACAGTCGCCGTCATCATTGGCGCAGGAGATACGAATCGTATCTCCGTCCTGCGTGTATTTGCACGCGTTGTCAATAAAGACGCGGACCGCCTGCTTTAACGACTGCTTATCCCCGTATACGATCACATCCTCCAGGCAGGGACATTCAATATTGCGGTTTGCTGCAACCAGCCTGGTCTCTTTCACTATCTCTTCCACAACCGGGCGCATATTGAAGCGTTTCTTCTCCAGCTTCAGCGTCTTTTTATCATGCCTTGATAAGAACAGCAGCTTCTCCACCAGTTCCTGCATGGACGCTGCCTCATTCCGGAGCGCTTCGATGGACTCCTGCAGGATCTCCGGGTCTTTTGCTCCCCATCGCGCCAGCATATTCGTATAGCCCTGAATCACGGCAATCGGGGTTCGAAGCTCATGCGAAGCGTCGGATACGAACTGCTTCTGGCTCTCATACGAGAGTTCAAGGCGATCCAACATCTGGTTAATGACCCCTGCCAGATCCTTCAGCTCGTTGTTCGTTCCCTCCACGTTAATCCGCTCGCTTCCGAGACTGTTCACTGTCAGCCGATTCGCCATATCGGTCATATCTTTAATCGGCTCCAGCAGCTTCTCGTTATCGACCTTTCCCTCATACAGAATGAAAAATGCCAGCGCCGCGTAGGCCAGTGCCATGATAAGAATAACATCGAACATCTTACTGCAGTTGCGCGTCATATTGAACTGAAAGTCCGCAGTCAGCTCCTCGCCCTTCCGCTCAAAAAGGATGGACTTTGTTACCGTCATCCGATGCAGGTCTTCCCCGTGTTCGTAATAGATCGACTGCAGGACTCCTTTCTTCCCGGACAGATCCCAGTCCAGATCATTATATACCTCTTCTCCGGAAGCCGTATTCCAGATCCGCACGGTCACTCCCTCATCTGAGAACGGATTGTCCGACGCTTCCAGCGTCCCCTCCTTTTTCTGCATGATCTTAATGACATCCTCTGCAAATCGTTCATAATCATGATACTCCGCGTTCAGATACAATCCCGCAAATAATACGAAAAATACAATTCCATTTACAAAAAGCAATTTCATATAATTCAGAGAGATTCGATAGTTCATGGACAATCGGATCTTACTTTTGATTTCTTCTCGCTTTCTCCGAAATGGTACCACCGTCTTTTGCAGAATTCTTCGGAGACAGTCCAGCATTCTATCCTTCATCCTTGATAATATACCCCACTCCGCGCACGGTGCTGATAATATGAACACCGAACCGGTCATCAATCTTCTGCCTCAGGTATCGAATATATACATCTACCACATTGGTGTCTCCAAAATAATTGTAATCCCACACATTATTCAGCAGCTGCTCTCTCGTCAGCGCAATATTCTTATTGCGAAGCAGATATTCCAGCAGCTCATATTCCTTTTTCGTCAGCGTCAGCTCGGTTCCGCCGTAGTGTACGCTGTGACTGGCAACATTCAGCTCCAGTTCTCCATGCTTTAAGATATTATCTCGTCCTGCTCCGGGCTTCATCTTTGCATGACGGTTCAGCGCAACACGGATTCTGGCAAGCAGTTCCTCGATCGCAAACGGCTTCGTCATATAGTCGTCCGCCCCCATATCAAGTCCTGCGACCTTATCCGTTACGTCATCCTTGGCCGTCAGCATAATAATCGGCACCTGCGACTCCTGGCGCACCCTGCGGCATACCTCGATACCGGACAGCCCCGGCAGCATAATGTCTAAAAGCACCAGATCCACATCCTTCTTCAGCGCCATCTCAAGACCCTTGCGCCCGTCGTGCGCGATCTCAACCTCGTAGCCCTCGTACTTTAATTCCAGCTCTACAAATCTTGCAATCTTTGCTTCGTCTTCTACAATCAGTATCTTTGCCATGTTCCAGTCCTCTCACTTCCTTTGTCCGAGCCGCCGCTCCGCTCATCCCCTCCGCGGCTGCCGGATATGCCTGTGTCGTCCTTTTCTATTTTAGCTGTTTGCCGCGCATTTTTCAATATGAAGAGTGTTATAATCTCATTAAAAAGGATGTCTTTATTGCAGGCGGGAGCATGGAAGCTCCCGCCTGCAATAAAGACATCCTTATGATTTCATATTCCGTTCTTCTTACGATAGAATTCGATTCGAATTGTATCACTCAGTCATTCGAATACCGATTGATATTCTTCACACTTTGTCGGTTGATCAACGATACCGCAAGCTCCATCTTCACACATTCCGTCTCGCCCTTGCGAATCAGGGCAATCAGACGTTCCACCGCCATTGCTCCCAGCTTCTGCTTCGGTACATTCATCGTCGTAAGCGGCGGATCCAAAACCTCACAGAACGGCATGTCATCAAAGCCGATCATCGAAATATCTTCCGGTATCTTATATCCTGCTTCCTTCAGTGCCCGGAGCGCTCCTGCCGAGATCAGATCATTATCCGCAAAATACGCGGTCGGGAGCGTCGGATTCCCTGCAAGATACTGCTTCATATCCTCGTACGCGCCATCCGCCGTCGGCCTTAGGTAGACAACATACGGGTGCCCTGTCGGAATCTCCTCACTCCGCAGTGCCTTATAATATCCATCCGCGCGCTCTCCGAAATTACCAATCTTCGTTGCGGACCGCAGATACCCGATTCGCCTGTGCCCGTTCTCAATTAAATAGCGCACTGCAAGATAGGCTCCCTGCACGTTGTTAATCATAACCGTGTTGCAGGAAATATCCTCAAAATAGCTGTCAAGCACCACATACGGTACCGGGAGATCCTGAAAGCTCCGGCAGTCCTTTGCTTCCATCTCCGTACCAAGCAGGATCACGCCGATGCAGTCGCCGGATTCGATCTCTTTTCTCTGCGCTGCGGTATCCGCACCCTCATAAAAATATGTAACCTGAAGATTTAACTGATTCTGCCTGCACATCGTCTGGATTCCTTCCGTCACCTGCGCAAAAAACGGAGTGTCAGATGCAACGTGTCCATGCTTCTTATAAATCACAAATTTAACCGTCCCCGCATGCTCTGCTTCCTGCTTCCTGGTGAAATCATACCCCAGCTCCCTCGCTGTTTCAAACACCCGCTGTCTGGTCATCTCACTGATTCCGGGTTTATTGTTCAATGCCATCGAAACTGCCGCTGCTGAAATATTCAAATGTTTTGCAATCTCTTTCGCCGAAACCGCCATATAGTCACCTCTTTTTAAGTTAAGTAAATTCTAAATTCTGTTTTGTACCGGCACACACATGTCTTTGTATCTGTACCCCTGATTTCCAAAAAAACTATTACATTGTAAGCTTACACGAAAAATCGCATTTCGTCAATTAAATCTTTACTGAAAATCGCACAAAATAATTCGAAAATTCTTATTGACTTTATTGAACCATTAAGTTATTATTAAGTTAAGTTCAGTTTTATTAAAATACGAAATTTATATTCAATACATGAAAGGATGGGGTACCTATGGGAAACATTAAGATTGGCTTTGCACCGACCAGAAGAAGTATTTTCTCCGCACCGGACGCGGTTAAATTCGCGAATTTAACGAGAGACCGGCTGAAGGAACTCGGCGTGGATTTTGCCGACATCACGGAGTTCAACGAAGAAGGGCTCCTTTATAATGATAATGATGTCGAAATGATTGCCGCGAAGTTCAAAGCGGAGGGCGTTAAAGGTCTGTTTCTCGCCCACTGTAACTTCGGAACGGAGTATGTATGCTGCCGTCTTGCAAAGCTTCTGAACGTCCCCGTCCTTCTCTGGGGGCCCAGGGACGAACGGCCTGATGAGAATGGAATTCGTCTGCGTGACAGCCAGTGCGGCCTGTTCGCAACCGGCAAGATTTTAAGACGTATGCGCGTACCATTTACTTATATGACCAACTGCAGACTCGGCGATCCGGAATTCGAGCGCGGTATCCGCCTGTTCGAAGCTGTCTGCAGCGTGGTAGACACGTTCCGCCACATCCGAATTCTTCAGATTGCACCGAGACCGTATGACTTTATGACTACGATGTGCAATGAAGGGGAACTGCTGGAACGATTCCATATCTCTCTCGCTCCGATTCCCATGACCGAGCTGACGGAGGCTGTAAAGGCGGCCAAAGGCTCCGAGGAAGCCCTTGCAACGATCGCTTACTGCAGGGAGAACATGAATGTCTGCGTGAAGGAAAATGAGCTTGAGAAGATTGCGCAGTTAAAGACCGCGATGAAATCTCTTGCAAAGAAATACCGCTGCAATGCGATTGCGATTCAGTGCTGGAACGCGCTGCAGAGCGAGCTCGGCATTATGCCCTGCGCGGCGAACTCCCTGCTGAATGACGAGGGAATTCCGGTTGTCTGCGAGACCGATATTCACGGCGCAATTACCGCTCTTTTGGTGGAAGCTGCGGCACTCGACGGAACCAGAAGCTTCTTCGCCGACTGGACGGTTCGCCATCCTGACAACGAGAACGGAGAGCTTTTACAGCACTGCGGTCCCTGGCCGGCATCCGTTGCAAGAGAGAAGGTCTCCATCGGATATCCTCTTGCTTTCTCGCATCCGGGCGCTATGGAGGCGGAGGCAAAGCACGGTGATATTACGCTCTGCCGCTTCGACGGAGACAACGGCGAATACTCCCTCCTGCTCGGCAGCGCCAAGGGGATTGACGGACCTTATACCAAGGGCACTTATCTGTGGGTAGAGGTTGCGAACCTGAAGAGACTGGAAGAAAAGGTGGTATGCGGGCCTTACATTCACCACTGCGTCGGTATTCACAAGAACGTTGTTCCGGTGTTATATGAGGCTTGTAAGTACATAGGAATTACTCCGGACCTTTATGATCCGATTGAAGAAGAGGTAAAAGCCTACATCAGAGGAGAATAAAAGCAGGGAGGGTTATGAATGAATCTTAAGGCTAAGACTTTTGAGCTGAGAAAGGATGTTCTGACGCTGATTCACCGGGCAAGGACCGGGCATATCGGCGGGGATTTCAGCGTAATAGACATTCTGACTGTGCTTTATTATAAGCAAATGAATATCTCCCCGGAGAAGATGGATCACCCGGACAGAGATCGATTTGTCTTGAGCAAGGGACACTCCGTGGAAGCTTTGTATGCGATCCTTTCGGATCTCGGATTCTTTCCGAAGTCCGAACTTGACAACTATTCGCAGTATGGCTCCAAATACATCGGGCACCCCAACAATAAGATCAACGGCATTGAGATGAACTCCGGTTCCCTCGGCCACGGACTTCCGGTCAGCATCGGTATGGCGCTTGCCGGAAAGCTGGATCAGAAAGACTATCGCGTATACACCGTAATGGGCGACGGCGAGCTCGCGGAGGGCTCCGTGTGGGAGGGTGCGATGGCAGCCGGTCATTATAGGCTCGATAATCTGTGCGCGGTTGTTGACCGCAACCGCCTTCAGATCTCCGGAGGAACCGAAACGGTTATGGCGCATGACCCGCTTGAACTGCGATTTGCTTCGTTCGGCTGGAATGTGCTGTCGATCCCGGGCAATGATGTGGACGCGTTAAATGACGCGTTCGACCTTGCCAGACGAGCCAAGGGCAAGCCAACCGTAATTATCGCAAATACGACAAAAGGCTGCGGTGTCTCCTTTATGGAGAACCAGGCCGGGTGGCATCACAGGGTTCCGACGGACGAGGAATATCAGAAAGGAATGGAAGAATTAGAACAAAGGAGGCTTGCGGCGTTATGAATAAGATCCCGAACAGACAGGCAATCTGTGAAGTATTAATGGAACACGCGGCCGCCGATAAGGATATTATTGTAATGTGCAGCGATTCAAGAGGCTCCGCTTCTCTGGCTCCTTACGCCGCCGCATTTCCGGAGCAGTTCGTTGAAACAGGTATCGCGGAGCAGAACCTTGTCTCCATCGCCGCCGGCCTTGCAAGCTGCGGCAAGAAGGTATTTGCTGCATCCCCCGCCTGCTTTCTGGCCTCCCGAAGCTTGGAGCAGTCAAAGGTTGACGTCGCGTACTCGCATACCAATGTCACCTTAATCGGTATCAGCGGCGGCGTCAGCTACGGCGCGCTCGGTATGACGCATCATTCCGCACAGGATATTGCGGCAATGGCCTCCATCCCGAACATGCGCGTATACCTTCCAAGCGACAGGCATCAGACCAGAAAACTGATCGAAACGCTTCTTTTGGACACCGATCCCGCTTATATCCGGGTAGGGCGCAATCCCGTAGAGGATATTTATATGGAAGATAACGTTCCGTTCGCATTCAACAAAGCCACTGTTCTGTCCGAGGGCGAAGATCTCACCATCATCGCCTGCGGAGAAATGGTGCGCCCGGCCCTCGAGGCGTCGAATCTTCTCGCCGGCGAGGGAATTACCTGCAGCGTCCTGGATATGTACTGCGTAAAACCCTTCGATACCGAGACCGCGCTTGCCGCTATCCGAAAGAGCAAAGCAGTCATTACCGTAGAAGAGCACACCACAATCGGCGGCCTCGGCGCAATGGTAAGTCAGCTTGCCGCTTCGAGGTGTCCCAAATTCGTCCGGAATCTCGGACTTCCGGACGAACCGGTGGTGACCGGCACCTCCGCACAGGTATTTGCCCACTACGGCCTGATCGGCGAGGGAATCGCGGCATCCGCAAGGGACTTACTGAAGAAAATCAGTTGACTTTAGCTTCATTTCAGGAAAGCTTCATTTCAGGAAATATTCATTCTATTACTCGGACTGCCGGGCTTCGGCTCGGCAGTTCCGATTTACAAGCCGCGCTTTCAAATACACACGCCGCCTCCGGCGGCAGATTGGGGGATACCTATGTCTGACGCTTATATGCTGTCCATTGATCAGAGCACGCAGGGCACCAAGGCACTGCTGTTCGACGGCAACGGCCACTTGATCCGCCGTGCCGACATTTCTCACCGTCAGCTTATCAACGAGGCTGGCTGGGTAGGTCACGATTTAACGGAAATTTATCAGAATACCGTCGCGGCTGCGGCAAAAGTAATTGCCGACGCCGGGATCGACGCGGGCAGGATTGCCGGACTCGGAATCACCAATCAGCGTGAAACTGCCGCTGCCTGGCTGCGCTCCACCGGTGAGCCGGTCTGTGAAGCCGTCGTATGGCAGTGCGCAAGAGCCGCCGCGATCTGTGATGAAATCGAGAAAGCCGGTTATGCGGATGAAGTCAAGGCCATCACCGGAATCCCCCTTTCCCCTTATTTCTCCGCCGGGAAGATGGCGTGGATTCTGCGCAATGTTCCGGCTGCGAAGGACGCGGCCCGGACCGGGAACCTCTGCATGGGTCCCATTGACAGCTATGTGATCTACCGCCTGACAAAGGGCGCTGCCTTCGCGACGGACTACTCGAACGCCTCCCGAACACAGGTATTTGATATTCAGAAGCTCGAATTCTCCGATCGAATCTGTGAAATTTTTGATATTCCGAAAAACTGCCTGCCCGCGGTGTATGATTCGAACGCGCTCTACGGCATGACCGACTTAGACGGCGTTCTGCCCCATCCGGTCCCGATTCACGCTTCCATGGGTGACTCCCACGGCGCGCTGTTCGGCCAGGGCTGCGTGCTGCCCGGCATGGCAAAGGCAACCCACGGAACCGGTTCCTCGGTTATGATGAACGTCGGCGAGACTCCGGTTATCAGCCGGCTTGGGCTTGCTTCCTCCATCGCATTCTGCATGGACGGCAAAGTGAATTACTGTCTGGAAGGCAATATCAACTACACCGGCGCGGTTATCACCTGGCTCTGCAAGGATCTCGGCCTTCTTGCGAACGCAGGCGAGAGCGAAGTCCTTGCGCGTGCTGCCAATCCAAACGATACGACCTACCTCGTTCCGGCCTTTACCGGCCTTGGCGCTCCTTACTGGAACAGCGAAGCAAAAGGGATTCTCTGCGGCCTGACGCGAACCAGCGGCAAAGCGGAGATTGTGCGCGCGGGTCTTGACTGTATCGCGTACCAGATTGGCGACATCGTAGAAGCCATGCGCATCGAGACCGGCCTGTCCGACATCGAGCTTCGTGCGGACGGCGGCCCGACCAGGAACGCCTATCTGATGCAGTTCGAGAGCAATGTTCTGAACGCCCCCGTGCTGGTTCCCGAGAACGACGAGCTCTCCGGCATCGGCGCTGCTTACGCGGCAGGGATTGCGCTTGGTCTGTATGATCAGGACGCGCTGTTCGCACAGGTTCAGTATAAGAAATATACTCCGAATGCGGATGAGGAATGGCGTTCGAAGAAGGTGGACGGCTGGAAAAATGCGGTCGGGATGCTTCATAAGTAGATTGCCTTGTTCCTGTCAGAAATGCGCGCGTTTAGACCGGATACTTCTTTAACTCCGCCAACAGCTCATTTAGCTTACAGCGCGCAATCGCCGTCACCTTATCCGCGCCGCCATACGATATGTACAGCATCCCCTCATGCACATACGCACCCACCGGAAATACAACATTTCCGACGTCGCCATATAACTCGTACGACATCTCCGGGCGCAGAATCGGCTCCGGAAGGCGGGCAATCACCTTCTCCGGATTCTCTGCGTCCAGAAGAGCGGCACCGGCACAATAACGGAACTCGAACTCATGGCCCTCCGGCATCATTTCCACTCCATGGTAGAGGAAGAGCCAGCCGTCCTTCGTCTTAATGGGCGGAGCACTGCCGCCGATCTTACCGCCTTCCCACGGATACTCCCCCTTCATCACGGTTGATTTGCGGCTGATATTCTCATAGTCCTTCCAGCCCTCCCAGGCAATCAGTTCCTCAAAGGTATCAAAATAATCAAACTGAATATCCGGTACCACCCGATGAACCAGGCAGATCTTTCCGCCGATCCTCTCCGGGAAAATATAATGATCCTTATCAAACGAATAATGATCCACGATTCCGATCGGCTCAAAATTCCGGAAATCACGGGTTCTCGCAAATGCCATGCGCGGCTTATCGCACCCCACCGGCACCTGATTAATATCCCATGCACAGTACGTAACGATGTACCAGCCCTCAAACCATACGATACGGGGGTCCTGACAGCCGGATAATTCCCGTTCCAGCTGCGGCCGGTATACAATACCGTAATCCTTTATCAGCTTACCGTCCGTTGTTAATTGGGCGTACCCGAGGCAGTCCGTCGCATACGGCGACATGCCCTCCTCCGGGTGGAATTCCTCCGCCGGAAGATTCTGCCCGCAGCGATACAACATATGTACCTTATCCCCGGTCCGGGCATCCAGCACCATACCGGCGTTATATTTTGCATATTCTCCTTTTCTGCCGTGACAATACGCTCTGTCCTGTCCCATGTCCGGCTGCAGTACAACCCCAAGTCTTTCTAATTGAAACATGTGAATCTCCTTTCTCACCCTATTTACTCTCCGTATCCGGCGCAGGCGGCGCATCAAAGTGCTCGGTCTGCTCGACCTTGATACTGTTCACAAAATTACTTGCCACCGCGTCAATGAATACCGGCGCGGTCACCGAATAGCTGACGATATTCCCTTCACAGCCGCGGTCAGGAAGCATTTCCCCGTACAGGCGGATATAATCCTGCGCGTATTTACGTGACTGCGCAAGAATCGCGTGAATCGCGTCCGCCTGTTCCTTCGTAAGCTCCGAAGGGTTATCATAATCGTAGTATTTATGAATATCCTGCAGCGTAAGCATCGCCTTAATATGCAGTGCGCTCGTTGTGCAGCGATTCATCATCAGCCGGATAAGCGCAATCGCTTCCTTTGTGGCAGCGGAATTTAGAAGCTCCTCGTATTCGCATGTAATTGCCTCGTATTCGCCGATCGCATGGCTCTGCGCCTCAAATGAGTAATCTCTTGGGCGGACCACACTGCCCTTGCGGAACCAGCAGTTGACATAGCAGAAGCCGATATTGAACAGGTTGTCGCGGCAATAGGCATCGAGCGCTGCAAGCCGGTCACAGACCGCCGCGAACCGCTCCGCCGCTGTAATTCCAAGTCTGCTCGCGTAATTCCGGTAGAATTCGCCGGTGGTCACCGGAGTAATCGCGGTCTCAGAGGCATACGCGATTGTGATCCGGTTCTCCGCGGTACGCCAGTGATTGATGCAGAAGCCGTAGATGCTTTCCGCATCCGCCATATAGGCAAGCTTTTCAAGGCCATCTGTGGACAGCTGCTGAATGTACATATTCCCGTCGAATTCCGCCCAGCTGTAGTACATGGTGTTCTGCCAGTCGAAATCATTCGTACCGATTGCCGCAATCCCATTGGCAACGGCTAACGAACCATGCGCCGGAAGCAGGCTTTTAGACACATCGGCGGGCAGGAGATCGCGCATAATCGGCCAAAGAACCTTAAGGGTCTCCTGGCAGGTAATATACAGACCGGCCCGCAGCTTCGGAACCCTGGTAAGTCCGTCAAGCCAGCGCTCCTTTGCCGCTATCGCGGTCAGCATGCGTTTCAGCGAAACCGCCGCGCCGCCAAGCTGCTTCGGCAATTCTTCCCCAAGCCCCTCCAGTTCACCGTCCGGATTCAGAATCTGTCTGCCGAACATACCCGCCAAAATCTCGCTGACATTCTCACGGGTCAGATTCTCAATCCGACCGCCGCCCCCGCTCTCATACGATATCAGCTCCAGCACATCGATCTGCGGATAGGTGCGGCACACCTCATGCAGCATAATACCAAGCCTCTCCTCATCCTCGAACGGAAGCTCCACCGACAATGTGATCGTCATATACGCTTCCTTTGCGGCGTTCATCACTTCGTTCAGCCAGTATTTCGCATATTCATCACGGGCGGATGAATCTTCATAGAACGCTTCCGCCTCAGGAATGCAATAGGTCCTGCGATTATTGATCCGACTGGCAGTCAGCGGATCACCGACAGGAACCGGATGATACTGCCCATAGAAGAAATGCCCGGCCTGCTTATTCGGATCGCCGGGTACAACCGAATGCCACTGTCCGCCGTAACTGTGGAAGGTAATCGCGTTAAAACGCATGCGGGCAATCGACCGGATGTATTCCTTTGCCTCCTTTAACGAATACGAAGAGATGTCCATCGGGAAATTGATATGCTGGCGAATGCCGCGAAGCCTGCACTTGGGGCTGACCTCCTTGTTCCCGCTTAAGAATGCTCCCATATCAAACGGACAGGGAAGCGAGTATCCGACCGCCTCAAAGCATACGCCCGCAATCCCAAGTGCCTCGTAGACGCCGCAGAGAACGGAGGAGGCACTGCCGCCGGTAATTCTTAAAGTTGTTCCATCGCCCTTAAGCGCGTAACAGTGGGGCTTCCGCGACGTGTCAAGACATAACTCGACGGATGCGGCACCGGCATGTTTTGGCTGAGACTCGATCGCACTCCTGGACGCGCTCTCGCCGCTGCCCCTGATTGTGCTCTCGTTCCCGCTCCAAGCCGTGTCTCTGACAAGCTTGACTGTGGTATACTCCTGCAGAAAATGTCTGAGCTCACGCACGGCGTAATCCAGCCCGGCATAATCCGGTGCCCCGCAGGGACTGCCGTTGTAATAGGTACGGAGACGGATGGCTGTAACATGATTCATGAAATTACCTCCTTTCCGAATTCACGGAAAATTTGTCCTTTTCCGTTTTGTTACTTTACTAACATGTTTGTTACTTTATTTTTATTGTACAATTGTATGCTCGCGCTGTCAATCTTCTTTTGAGAAAAAAACAAAAAAATAAGGCATAGCCAAAACTATGCCTCTACCCCTATGGTGCAGAAAATCTATTCTTATCTTCCCCGAACGTCTCCTACCGACTCCCTCTCAATCAGACTTCCGCTGATAAAGATTCTCTTTTCCTCCGTACGCGCTTCTTTACACTGGTCGAGCATACAACGATATGCCCGCTCGGCAAACTCCTTCCGATCAATGTGATACGTCGTCAGCGGCGGAACCGTCCGCTCGCTAAGATGTGTATTATCAAAACAGATCAGGGACACCTCATCCGGTACCCTCAGTCCCCTGCTTCGCAGCGTCTGGATCATATATTGTCCCGCCATATCACAGTGACAGACGAACGCCGTCGGAAGCTCCCTTGGCAGCGCAACATCCACCCGGTAGACCCCAAGCTCATCATTATTCACCAGATGCCAGTCCGTTCTCGGCTGAATCCCCGCGAGCATCAGCGCCTTCACATACCCGAGATATCGATCCATAATGGAATTCGTCTGGTATACATCTCCCACGAACCCAATCCTGGTATGCCCCTTATCCAGCAAATACTGCGCCGCGCTGTATCCAAGATAATAATTATCGGTCAGCACATAATCCGACCTCAGCCCCTTCCTGTAGAAATCGATCGCAACCATATTCAGGCTGTGCGCCGCAAGCATCCGCAGATAATCCTCATGTAGCTCTCCCATCAGGAATACTCCGTCAAACAGCGTCTCTCTCAGCTTGTCCGGCAATACAAGCTCCGATTCTTCCTTCGCATTCAGCACAATCGAATACAGCTGATGCCCATCCTGCATACAGAACCGGTTCAAATAATAAAAGAGCTCCGTATAGAACCCGTCCGTCTCCAGAAAAAATCGTTTCGGCACAATCATGGCAAAATTCTTAGCCTGCGTCTTTTTTGCTTCATGCTGCTTTATCTGATATCCCATCTCGATTGCGGTCTCAATAATCCGCGCCCTCGTCTCCGCGCTGATGTCCGGCTGCCCGTTGAGTGCCTTGGATACCGACACCTTCGTTAAGCCAAGCCGATCCGCGATGTCCTGCATTGTAACTTTCTTCATACCAAACTCTCCATTCCTGTCCCATTGAATCCTCTCTGCCTGTTCGAATTAATCTGCAGGTCCGGCCCGCCAGGCACAGATTTGTTCCGTTTCTCTTATTATAATAAAAATTCTGTAAAGTTACAATGCTTATTTACGGCCCGACACAGCAGCTTGTCTGTGATGTGACGCGATGGTGTACACCATCTGTCTGACTGATTTCTTAAGCGGTTCCTCACACCACAGATGAGCCGCGGGATTTCTTAGAATGTATATCCAGTTCGTATTTCTCAACGCCATTTTCTGAATTCTTTTGGTATTCCGGAAATCATGGTTGTCACCCGTTCATTTTTCGCTTATAATTAAGGAGTAAGATCTATGTCACGACAAGATACGATTACAAAAAGTTACTTATCGAACGCGCACATATTTGCAGATGTGTTCAACTATTTTCTCTATGAGGGGCAGAGCGTTATTGACCCGATCGCTGCTGAACACCAACCGACGCTTTCAAAGCCTGGATCGTGAAGCGGCCGTTGTCATCAGAGCCATGACCGGTTCCGGAGTTAAGATATCAAAAAAGAAAGAGGTGCAGGATATGTGTAAGGCAGAGTTAGAAATGATGCAGGATGCAAGGGAGGAAGGCCGTGAGATGGGAATGCGCGAGGGCCGTGAGACCGGATTACGCGAGGGCCGCACTGGTGCTATTCGTGAAATGATCAAAAATATGCAAAAGCAGCACCTTTCCCCAGAGCAGATTTCGCTCTACACCGGTACTTCTCTGGAGATCGTGCTGGAGATTTGCAATAGCAATAAAGAAAAACAGCCGAGCACGCGCTGCCGATGACAGCACGTAATCTCCGCTTAATGTTCTCGGTAATATCTTCCTCTGCCGCTTCCGAAAGAACCTGACAAAGCGGCAGAGGCGAAACGATCGGCTCTCAAGCCTCCAATCTATTCAAATACTACCACACGATCCAGCACCACATAAGTCCCTTTTGATAATTCCTGCTTCTCTCCGGTGACCACAATCTCTAACCTGTGTTCCCCTTCTCCAAGGTAAGGGCTGATGTACTGAAGGGTATCCCCGGTCGACACACGAGCACCATGGAATTCATATTGGTTCTCCCAGCGCTTTATATTCGAATAAAAATCAACCTGACACATCTCTGCTCCGTCAATCGTGACACGGGTGATTCCGTTGTCCTCATACGCACCGCCATACAACATAAGTCTGCTTCCGATGAAGGTAAGCTTGGCAGATGCGCCCGGAATATTTGAGATATGAATATCTCCTTCGTGACTTCCATATTGCTCCGTCTTATATTCCCAGCCGTCACTATATGTAAAATCCGTATCATTCAGCCAGGTCTGTCTTCCTTCCAGACCAGTCTCTCCGGTCTTAATAATGAATCTTCGATATGATTTTAACGGGTACTCCTCATGCTGATCTGCGACCTCCAAAATAACGTGAATCTCCTCCCGGTATGCATCCTTCGGAACCCGGATAATTGGCGCACTCGTATCCGCCCCTTCGATGATCACCTCACCGCAGTACGTTCCCTCCTCCGGATACACATACCAGCGATACGACAGCGCATCCCCATCCGGATCATACGTTCCGCTCACATCCGGCCGAACCACATCCCCGCACGCCGCGTTCCGGATAACCGCATCCTTTGACCAGTCTCCATTCAGGCAAACCACCGGATTGTGGTTGCACTCTGCATACGTGTCGTGTACCGACCACTGCATCCTTGCCGCCATGTCCGCCTGATAATCATCTCTCCAGCGTGCAACCGGGGCCAGAATATTCTTATGCATCCGCCGCCCGTTATACGAATCATACCAGGTATCCACATCATCCCGATACATATAAAAGGGCTTCTCCTCATACAGATAGGTTCCTGTGAAATGTACCGCCGGAGGATTCTGCGAAGCCACAAGCGTATGTCTTCCTCCCCAGCCGCCGTAATGATGATGCTCATAATCATTCAGACCATTCTGCACCAGCCGCAGAAAAGAGGGAGAATCCGTCTCCAGACCGTATTTAGCAGAAGGATACCATTTGCCCAGCTCGCCGACCCCCTGGATATTCTTCTTTACCCACTCGGGTGATACCATATCAAGATTGCCGACAAAACACTCCTCGCCGAACTGCGCTGTACTCTTCATCGGCGTCTCGGAAAATCCCCAGAAGCTGATATCCGACCGCATCCATTCTCCTATTTTGAAATTATGGCATATCCAGCCGCCGCAGTCATCCTGCCCGTCGATATCGTAGACCCGCAGTTTCCGGCAATACTGTTCCATCTGTTCTTCGGAATAATCCTGACTCATATCATAGAGCGCCTGTGCAAGTGTTCCGCACCCGCCCCACAGCGCAATCCATAACGGTCTTTCATCGTCCTTCTCTATCGCTTCCCGGATTAACCTGGCGCCCTCGTTCGAACAGCCGTCTCCAATATTCGCAGGAAAGTCATTCTCTCCCTTCAGACATTCAATCGTCGCAAGCTTCTCTTCCCGGCTTGCGGACCACAGCACCAAAGGATTCCTCTTCCGATCCACATGTGTGGTTCCCTGCTTTACTACCGACATCAGATACTCCTCCGTCGGATATCCGTCCGCGTGTACCAGCAGATTCTCCCGCACATTTCCGTATGCCCGAACCACATCCTGAATTCTCGCCACAAATCCCTCGTCACTGGTATCCGGATTGCACCATGACGCATTCGGAATGATTCCCTCGATATCGTATTCATTTGCATATAGCATCAATCTGACCAGCGACTGCGCATCATCCGGCTCTCCATCCCATGGTCCGATATCGGTCAGAACAATGAAACGTGCTTTTTTCATTCTCTTTCCGCCTTTCCCCGCAGCCGGAACAGCGGCCGCGGCTATCATAATTTTTATCATCGTACCACAGATATGCGTCCTTTTTCCATAAAATTCAGGTTGTATTATTTTTGTACGAAAGTTGCTTGTATTCCCTTGTCATCTCATCGGATTTCGCTTATAATAGTTCCAGACTCAAAGAGGGGCATCATCGCGGCTCTCACCCTTTTATCGCTCTCTGCTTCAAACCCATTCCAAAGGAGGCATACTTATGTTTAACGGAAAGAGCAAAGCGCTGACATTCAGCTATGATGACGGCGTAACACAGGACAAACGCCTTATAAAATTATTTAACAAATACGGTCTGAAGGCTACCTTCAACATTAATTCCGAGCTTTTAGGGAAGCCGGGATATCTGCGCCGGGAAAATATGTGGATTGGTCATAATAAAGTTGAACCCGAAGAGGTTGCGGCACTTTATCAGAATCACGAAGTCGCCGTACATACGCTCACGCATCCTTCACTTCCCCAGCAGGACGAGGCCGAGATTATCCGCCAGGTCGAAGAGGACCGTAAGAATCTGGAGCGCCTGACCGGAAAAGAGGTCGTTGGAATGGCCTATCCGGGCGGCGGTGTCAACAATGACGAACGGGTGGCCGGAGTGCTTCGCAATCATACCAGGATGCAGTATGCCAGAACCATCACCTGCTGCCATCATTTTGATTTGCAGGAGAATCTGCTGCAGTTCCAGCCTACGGTGTATCATCTGGACTTTGATAAGCTGTTCGAACTCGGGGAGGAATTCTTAAAGCTGACTCCGGACAAACCGCAGATATACTATATCTGGGGACACAGCTATGAATTCGATTATTATGATACCTGGGATCGATTTGAAGAATTCTGCCGTATGATGAGCGGACGGGAGGATATCTTTTACGGCACGAACCGAGAGGTTCTGCTGAGATAAGCGCATATATAATCAACATGCCGGGTTGGACGTCCCGTGAGGGGACGTTCCGCCCGGCGCATTATTTATATATCCTTTTCCTCTTTGCTCTTATCTGTATACAGATTGCATATAAGCATAACCGCCGCGAACAGAACACCGGCAACCGGCGGTTGCGTTGTCTTGTTTGGGCCTATTATATCAGCTCTTTGCACAATCTTCAGTCCGCGGCTCCAAACCAGAAGGAGAGCAGTGCCGGCAGCTTCGTAAGCAGCTTCTCCGGATTCCGACTGCAGGAAATTAGCATGACCCTGCTTCCGCTCTGCACACATACGGTTCCATTATCCCAGTACCATGCCTGAATGGTCCCCTGTTCTTCCGTAAACCCTTCCCTCAGAACGGTCTCCAGCGGAACCGCTTTTTCCATCGCCTCCCGATATCCCCTTCCGGTCAGCGCTCTTACCACATTCTGAACCTGTTCTCCCCAGCTGTCGGACGCATTCTGCTCCACGTAAGCTGCCATATTCTCCATGATCTTTCGCGCCAGCCTCTCTGACCTCGCTTCCAGATAGGTAATTCGTATCTGAAAGAAGACATCGTCGTACTCAGTATATTCGTAATACTCCGGTATCAGAAGGGATGAGCTTCGCTCCTCATCAATCCGAAAGATATCTCCGCCGAATTCTGTACCGTTCATCACCAGATACTCCGTAAACTCCTGTTCCTTCTGCACCACGTCCTCACTGCCTTTGTACAGCGAATATACTGCGTTTACTCCAAATGTAACAACCACTGCCAGAAAGATCCCCGCAATCACCCCAAATTCCTTTGTCTCCTTTGGCTCCCTGGAACGATTCACACACGTCTGCACAACTGAACCGACAACCAGTCCGAGGAAGTACGGCGCCATTTTGACCAGCCAAAGGGACTTCTCCTCATAACGAACGTAATCATAGGCACAGATCAGCAGACAGCCTATTATAAGAAGGGAGCCGCCGAACCTTTCCAAATATTTGATTAGCAGCAATTTGTTCAAAGTCCATGGCTTTCGCTCTTTACCGCGCGCATTCTGAATCACGTCCTTCAGCGCCGCAATCGCATGAACCAGTTCCCAGACTGTCACAACTGCCAATACTCCGCCAACGAACAGATAATAGTTACTCACCCAGGTCTTATAGGTGGCCATGCACAGCACGATCCAGAAGAGCAGGTATATAACCCACCCGATCGCGGAACTCCAGACCTCCTTCCACAGACATTTGCGCAGGATGCGCGAGTGAATCACCTCGTCGGTCTGCAGCGGCAGCACCTCCTTGTCAGCTTCCGTATAAAAGACCTGCATATACCGAAATCCATCCACATACGTCCAGCCCGCCTCCTCGCAGCACGCCCGGTAGGATTCCGCAGCATCCGTCCGCACTCGGTCCGCGCCCTGCGTATCCGTAAACAGATCCACTGCAAACCGATACGCAGCGGGCTCAATGCTGCAAAAGGTCAGGAACGCTCCGTTCATCTTCTCAAGCATCCACCCCTTGGCCGCCATCTGCTCCAGGTATCGCTCCATCTCCCGGCCTTCCTGGGGTTTAAATAAAATCGGTACTCGCCTCTTCTTCATGTGACTCTCCCTTCCTGCCGACACCCCATGAATCCGGGCTGTCAGACACACATTTCCCGTGTAAAAAGAGCCGCTCACCTCTCCGAACGATACTCCATATACGGCCTTCCACACTCCACCAGCATCTTCAAACGCTCATACTCCGCACGCAAAAGTTCCTGCCCTTCTTCCGTAATCACATAGATTTTCTTTCGACCATCCGTGCCGTCCTGACAGATAAAGCCCCCCTTCTCAAACCGTGCAAGCAGCGCGTAAAGAGTTCCCGCTCCGACTCTCACCGCGCCCTTGCTCACCGTCTCGGTCAGCTGCATAATTTCGTACCCATGATGCGGAGTCTGCAGCACCAGCAAGATATAATACATCTGCTCGGTCAGCGTCTGAAATTCTTTTCGCGCCATCCGGCATCCCTCCTATATCGTTTTATTTTACGATAATCGTTATAACGATATTCGATATATTCAACTCTATATTAACACTATCGTTCCCGGATGTCAACCGTCTGCGGCATAATAATGCTTGCTTCAGCGGCGTTTCTAATTCTTTCTTTCCTTTTAGCAGCGTGCGCCGCCAAGCGCACACAAAAAAGGAAGGGATTCCGAATTCTGAAGTACCCCCAAAAATCTAACTTTTTTGTAGGGCACTTCCCTTCTCTCGATAATCCCTTCCCTTTTTCATTCTGTCTGTCCGAAGTCTGAACGATTCTTCCGGTCCGGTATCGGGTTCTAAGCCGAAAAACCGAAACAGCTACTCCTGATCGGATGCATTTCCCGAGACTTCCGGAGAGCTTTCATTCTCTGCCGTATCAACCGCATCGACCGCCGTATCCATCGAATCCGCCGCCACATCTGCTGTATTCGCCACTGTATCTTCCGCATCAGCCGACTGCGCTGCCTCCGCCTGTTCATACGCATCGCTGTAGTCCACTTTACTCAGATTCTTCTGGCTCAGATTGCGCATCTCGCTCCACGCTCTCTTATCCTGCGCCTGCTTCTCCAGCTCCTTCTTCGAAGGACCTGCCATATGTTCTTCGGGGAACAGCTTCCTTGTCACCATGACATATATGGTCATGATACAGAAGAATGCGACAATTACGATATAAATAATGTTCAAAACCATCTCTGTCGTAACGCTTACCGCACCGCCCATGTAATCATCCGAAAGATAGCCAATTACCATTCTTACGAATTCGAATATCCATCTGATAACGCCGGTAAACACAACGCCAAAGGCAGTTCTTCCTTCCAGGATAAATCTCGTGAGCATCATAGCGAGCGTAACCTCAATCAGCACGATCAATACGCGATCCATCGCCTGTACATAGTAAATAAGAGAAGGCTGCGAGGTAAGCTGCGCGACATACGCCTCCGCCTCTGCTACCGTAAGCGCCGACTCTCCGGTCGTTACCATCTCTATAAAGTTGCCTGCGTTAATAATCTGGGCCTGAACGAACATCTCGATATAGTCTGTCGCGTTCATCATAACAAATCCCGCGCCGAGACCGATACCGGCTGTCATCGCCCGGTACAATCCAACCTTACCGCCCGTGCTCTTAAATGCATAGTTAATCGTAAGATAACGAACCAGTACCTCCAAAAGAGCCAGTGCAGCGGAACAAATCAACAGGTACAGGATAAAATTAACGACCTTTCCGGACACGGCCAGCTCATACATCGGCTTTATCGCTCCTACCAGGGTGGCTATATTATTCGCAGCCCCCATCGCTATCAGTCCAATAATAGCGATAAACAAAAGATTACTCTTTTTGACCTTTTTCATACAGATCAGCAGCCAGGTAATCGGTACCATAATAGACACCATAAAAATGATCATGATCCCGGCCATTGCAACACCTGAAAACATTATAATTCTCCTTTCATCAGTCCAATATACTGATTGTACCATAAAATAGCAGTCAGTACAATTACTTCACGATTTTTTAATTCTTTTTTCAGGTTTCCCTGCGTCCATTCGCCTTTTTTATCAGAACTGTTTTCGGTATTTTCATATAATTTCCAAAAAAATTACGGAAAGCTGCAAAAATTATCCTCATACCTTTTCCCTGTTCTGGGATATACTTAATACAGTACATGGTCAGATGCGGCAGCATGTACCTGCCTGCCGCGATTCCGGAATCCTCTGCGGGATTCCCTTCCTACAACGCATCATATCAAGGAGGCCAATCATGCGTAACGTAATCAATTTAAATCAGAACTGGAAATTCATTCAGCAGGATGCCGGACTTCCGTCCGTATTACCGACGGACTGGCAGACGATTAACCTGCCTCATACTTGGAACGCAATAGACGGTCAGGACGGCAACGGAAGCTACGACAGAGGCAATTACTGGTATGCGAAGAGCTTTGAGACCCCGAAGCAGCCCCTTCCGGGCGGCAAGGTATTTGTAGAGATTCTGGCCGCCGGCCAGCAGGCGACGGTATATGTAAATGGCACAGAAGTAATCTGCCACGAGGGCGGCTATTCCGCCTTCCGTGCAGATATCACGGAACTGTGCAAAGAGGACGGCGAGAATCTTCTGGTCGTTGCATGCAGCAATGAGGCAAAGGACAGCGTCTATCCGCAGTCCGCGGATTTCACCTTCTACGGCGGTCTGTACCGGGGCGTGAATCTCATCAGCGTACCGGACGCCCATTTTGATCTGGAATATTACGGAGGCCCCGGAATTCAGGTGACTCCGAAGCCCTGTGCGTGCGGCGGCGCAGCATTTGAGATTGTATCTTATGTTAAGAATATTGACGAGAACTTCACGGTTCTTTATTCCATTACGGACGCGGACGGCAAAGAAGCGGCAGCAGGAAGCCGCCCGGCAGATTCCACTGCTGTTACCCTGTATGTTCCGGATGCAAAGACGTGGGATTTTGACAATCCTTACCTTTATACCGTAACGGCAATGCTGCAGCGCCGCAATGAGACCTATGACGAAGTAACCGTACGCGCCGGTGTCAGAAGCTTTACCTGTACTCCGAACGAAGGTTTTTCCATTAACGGTGTTCCGACCCCTCTGCGCGGTGTCAGCCGTCATCAGGACAAGCTCTACAAGGGCAACGCTCTGACCAGGGAAGATCATTATGAGGACGCGAAGATAATCAAGGAGCTCGGCGCAAATACCATCCGCCTTGCTCACTATCAGCACTCCCAGGATTTCTACGATGCGTGCGATGAGCTTGGATTCGCAATCTGGGCAGAGATTCCGTTCATCAGTATCATGAATAAGGCTCCGGAAGCACACCAGAACTGCATCAGCCAGATGAAGGAGCTGATTATTCAAAATTACAATCATCCGTCTATCTTTTTCTGGGGTATCTCGAATGAGATCCTCATCGGAGGCATTTCCGAGCAGCTCGTCGCCAATCATAAGGAGCTGAACGCTCTTGCCAAGGAGTTGGATCCGACCCGTCTGACCACGATCGCGCATGTGTCACCGACTCCGATCGAGAGTCCGATGCACTGCATTACCGATTTGGAGAGCTACAACCACTATTTTGGCTGGTACGGCGGCAAGATGGAGGATAATGGCCCGTGGCTGGATCATTTCCACGAAATCCACCCGAATATCTGCCTTGGCGTATCCGAGTACGGCTGCGAGGGCATTATCACCTACCAGGGACCGAATCCGGCATGCAAGGACTACAGCGAGGCTTATCAGGCTCTGTATCATGAGCACATGGCAAAGGTATTGGACGAGCGTCCGTGGATCTGGTCCAGCCATGTATGGAACATGTTCGATTTCGGCTGCGCCGCAAGAAATGAGGGCGGTGTGGCAGGCCGCAACAACAAGGGTCTGGTAACCATGGACCGTAAGGTGAAAAAGGACAGCTATTATATCTACAAGGCATACTGGAACAGGGAGCCCATGGTTCACCTCTGCGGCAAGCGTTACGCACAGCGCGCAGGCGGGACTGCCGAGATTCGCGTATACTCCAATCTGCCGACGGTTGCTCTGTATCTGAACGGCGAGAAGGTGGCCGAGCAGAGCGCCGAGAAGGTATTCGTATTCGAGGTGGCGCTTGCGGACGGCTTTAACGTAATCGTCGCGGCTGCAGGTGAGTGTAAGGATACGATGACCGTTGAGAAGGTGGACAAGGAGCCCGCAATCTACGTGCTGCCCGAGGTGAATGAGCGCGCCGAAGGCGTTGCGAACTGGTTCCGGATGGCCGGCGACCTCGATCTGAAGGCTCCGATGGAGTTCCCGGAGGGTATGTACAGCATTAAGGATTCGTTCGCAGAGCTTGCAAAGAACGAGGAAGCATTTGCTATCGCGGCTAAGGTGCTTAAGCTTTCGATGAATATGGAACTCGTTCCCGGTAAGGGTATGTGGGATATGATCAGCGGAATGGCGATTGAGTCGACGGTTGCCATGGCTGGCTCGATGCTGCCGGAGGGCTTTGCAGAAAGCCTGAATGCGCAGTTAATCAAGATTAAGAAGTAAAAGGGATTGCTTTTAAAATAGCCTTGATTCCAAGAAAACGCTTGGAACCAAGGCTATTTTAGCTCGTAATAGAAATATTGTCTCCATCAATCTCTGCCCCTCTCACATTCCGAATCCGCACATTCCGGAACACAGCCTCCTGCGCATTCCGCACAAAGAATCCAGCGCCGGACATCGGTTTTAGCTGGCTCATCATCGCAGGAAGCCCGGGCTTCCCGTCCGGATCCATCGTAATGCTGACATCGGTAAGCGTGACATTTCGCACCGGCTGTTCCTTTAAGCCGTAGAGGAATCCCGCGGCTGCCGTCGCGCCGGTCACGGTGACATTGCTGATATGAACCTCGCGGATTGCGGGTGTTCCCTCGTCAACGGGGTATGCCTCCTTATCCCAGACATACTTCTCCTGCCCGTCCGCGCCGCAGTTATAATACATATTAAATACGAACGGACACATCACTCTGTCCATAATAAGATTGCTCAAATGCAGATTCTCCACGATTCCCCCGCGCCTTCTGCGCGTCTTCACGCGAATCCCGCGGTCCGTATTCTGAAAGACGCAGTTGCTCACCGTTACATTGCGGATGCCTCCGCTCATCTCGCTGCCGATTACAATCCCGCCGTGTCCGTGAATCATCGTGCAGTTCGCAATTGTAATATTCTCACACGGGCGGAGCCTTGGCGTCTTCTCGGTACCGGATTTGAGCGTAATACAGTCATCGCCCACATCGATCTGGCAGTTCAGAATTCTTACATTGCTGCAGCCGTCCGGGTTGATTCCGTCGGTATTCGGCGAATCGTACGGATTCTTAATCGAGACTCCAATCACCTCAACATCCCTGCAATACAACGGATGCACCGTCCACGCCGGTGCATTTAACAGGGTCACCCCTTCTATTCTCACATGCTCACAATACTGAAATCCAATCAGATAGGGTCTTGGAAGCGCAAGCGTCCCGGTTCTGACCGCATTCCACCACGCCAAACCATTGCCGTTAATTATTCCGTCACCCTTTACCGCCACATGATGCGCGCAATCCGCGAATATACATGGCATATAGACATCCGAAGCAATCCCCTCGAATTCCCCTTGAACGATCTCATAATTCTCCTTATCATCCAGATAATACAGCTCTGCCCCTGCGTTCAGATACAGCGTCGTATTGCTGTAAAGCTGAATGGAACGCGTCGGATAGCGCCCTGCCGGTACATAGAGCATACCGCCGCCTGCGGCGTCCGCGTCCTTTGCCGCGCGGCGGAACGCATCCGTCCAATCGCGTCCCTCTCGGCACGGTACTGTATCTTCCCGGTACTCTTTGATGTTATAAATCCCCTCCATCATAACTCCTCTCCCGCTCGCGGCTTCCCAAGCCCGAAGCACCTATACGTGTGTCAGGCTCTTTTTCCTGCTTTTCTCGTCATACATTGCCCTGTCGGCACGGATAAATGCATTCTCCATTGCATTATTCTGTTCCAGATTCACCACGGCATATCCGGAGGAGAATGTACAGCCAATTTCCGAATTATTATCCGAGCTGTTCATAAAATCAATCTTTTGCTCCAGTATCTCTTTTGGCACATTTAATGCGATGACGGCAAATTCATCTCCGCCGATTCTGAAAATTTCGTAATCGTCCCCGCAGAAAATATTTTTAAGAAAATCCGCCGCTTTTTTCAGGGTTATATCCCCGACATGGTGTCCCAAGGTGTCATTGATTTTCTTAAAATTATCGAGGTCAATAACCATAGCATACACCGTGTTCTCTTTATCCAGAGCTCTTTCCAATTCATTGATTTTCTCAAGGTATGCTGTACGGTTTTTCATCCCTGTCAGCGTATCCTGATACGCAATTTTATGCCATTTTTTCTCATTTTGAAGCTGAATGTTTAAATCGTATAATCTTTTTTTCTGAAACAGAGTAACGATAAATACAACATAAAAGGAAATAACGGTGAGCGAAATCAAGACATACACCGGGACATATTCCATTCTTTCGACCAATGGTTTCGGATAAGCTGACGCAAATACCATCAAGGCATAAATCAAAATGGTGGAAATCATAAGAACACCCCAACCGTCCTGCACGCTTTCCAAAAGAACGCGGTATCGCGAAAAATACGGTCTGCATTTAAGATAGATGATAAGGAACAGCAGGAACGCGAAAATACAGCTGATAATACCGCCAAGCGGGCCCGCAAAAACACCTGCCGCTCTTGCGAAAAAGGCAATCACAAGAGTTACGGTATCCACAAAGCAAAAGGTCACAAAGAACCTGGCATCTTTATAGGCGGACAGAATCCAAAACAGAGTAAAGCTTGGAACCGTGATACATACAAAAGATGCCACAGAAGCGGCCAGATGAAAGACCTGTGTTCCCAAAATGTAGAACACAAAAAGGCTGACACAGCCTATATGCATAATGGTTCTGTAAACAAGGTTGTCTTTTTTTAATTTCGTTAGTTTTGCGTATATGACCAAATCAAATACTAATACAATAATATCACTTAATAAAGCAATCTTGTCCTCCACAATATTCTATTGCCCCTTTCTTTTGTTAAATTCATCCCACATTCCTTTTCAGCGGGCCATGTTGCCCGCCTCATCGTCTTATTGGTCAAGTGTTGTATAGATACTGAGAGTTCTCCATTTGCTGTTATTTTTTTAAATATAGGTCTAATTATAAATTATTATATCATGTACCCTGTTTTTGTCAAGGGATTGGTCCTATTCCTCGGCGAGCACAATCGCCCCTCCCTGTACTGCTTCAGGAAAGACGCGGCCAATTGCGCTGCCTTTTTGTCCCTCATATCGGGAACTCTCGCCTCTGCCCGGCATCCACCCCTGTCGGGCAGGAATTCTTTGTAGCTTTCTCCTTATTATGAGGGATTTTTGCGTCATTGGCAATGACGGAGTTTTCACATTTTTGCCCGTTCTTCCCATTTTCGGCACTGCGGTTCATATGTCATTCCAAAGTTCATCTCATAATAGTGTCCCGCCGCGTCTCTGTACGCATAGGCTTTTCCGTTCTCATCCTTCCGCTCGTCCGGCATATATTGATCCTTATCATACCCCGGGACATCATTCGGGCTGATGCAGACGCCGTTCGCGTCAACCTTCAGAACCTCATCGTCCTTCGGAAGCGTAATCGGAAGTCTGCCGGACGGAACGAACTGCCCGAACATTACATCCAGCGTCGCGGATGGATACGTGTCGTAGCCTGCTGTCAGCGCATCCACGTAAGGCTCCACGCTGCCAAGCTGCCATGCGAGCGTGAAATTCACATTTGCAATTACTTTTCCGCCGTTACCGTGAACCGCCTGTGCGATCTGTGCGATGCGGCCAGCTCCGGTCAGCGTAGTCTCAAGATGCGTCTGCTCCGTTGGACGGCCTTCCTCGTCCACATTACATACCTCTTTGTCCTCGCAGATATCCAATTCCAGATATCCGGGCGTCGCATTGAAATATTCTCCCGACGACGGCGAAAGCATCAGGATTGCATAATCCGCCCCCGCCGGCTCCTCAACCAGTTCCCTATCTTTCAGCAGTTCTTTTAACTGCTTTGTCATCCGCTCCGCCATCTCCGGCCTCTTATGAAATGCTTCCGCATATACTCTCTTCCCCGCCAGCTTCTCCGCAGTAAGCGGCAGCGTGCCATCGTTCTTTAACAGTGTCACACTCTTACGGTGTGCATCCATCGCCTGCTCCCAGTATCGCTTCGTCACGGCGGTCTCTGCTGCCTTCACGGGATCACGGTACGGATTCTCGAACATTCCAAGCTCGAACATCTCCGTTAAGGTTCTTGCAACCGCGCGGTTAAGCGCCTCATCGGTCAGTACCAATTCTTCCTTTGAGAATCCTTCCGGAACCGGATGCGTATCATAATAATCGTTCTTGCCCCTGCGGTAGGCCTCCATGCCGTATTCGTTGTCGAACAGACCGCTGATCACGTCCACACCGGCGTTATTTACGGCGAATCCGATGCGCTCCGGCTCTTCCAACATCTCGACGCCCCAATTCATGTTGTGGACAATTCCGGTATCCGAGTTAATATAACCCTCAAAGCCCATCTGCTTTCGAAGCAGTTCATCGAGGAACGGTCGGTTATAGGCAAAGCCGTATGGCTTCATCTCTATCGGATTCCCGTTCTTATCAAGCTGTACCGCACTCTTTTCCTTCGCAGGCTTTGCATAATACGGCATGATGGAGGCCGCCTTACAGTCAACCGCTGTCTGGAAGCCGGGAAGGTGGTATTTTTGCAGGCTTCCCTCGGTCTGATATACGTTCCACTGCCCCATCTTGTAATGCGGATCGAACCCGTTCTCTCTTGCTCCGCCTCCCGGGAAATGCTTCACGGTCATGGCTACGCCGTCCGCTGTCACCCCGTCCTCACTTCCCTGGATTCTCGGAATGATATGCCGGAGGATCTCACAGATCAATTCCGGATCCTCTCCAAAGGTACCGTAGGTCCGCTGCCAGCGCGGATCGGACATGACATCCGCCATATACATATACCCCTTGCGCAGCCCGGCCGAGTTCCAGGTGTCGCGCACACAATCCGCGAACTCATCTGCAATCGCAATCCTATCCCCCTTAATTGCCGCCGCGATCCCCAACGTTCCCGGCCACGCCGGAAATACGCCGACCGCGTCATTCATTCCGAATACCGCTTCTCCGTGCTCATTTCTGGAGTTCGAAGCCACGATCACCGGGACAAAATGTCTGCACTCCTCCGCAACCGCCTGAAGCTGATTCAGATAATCCGTCATATCGTTCGGAGTCGGATTCGCCCGCAGAATCAGATGGCGTGCAAACCATTCTTTCAGCAGCACCGAGGTTCCCGGCAAATACTGGTCACCGAAGATCGTCTTGCCGCGAAACTCTCCCTCGTCCAATATACCGGATTCATCCAATTTGATATCCTTTGGATCAATCGGATTCATCGGGCCTTTGGGCGCCGGGTATTTTCCCATACGCCAATCGGAGATGAAAAGCTGCCCTATCTTCTCCTCGGTTGTTAACGTCTCCACATAGGCCTGCGCACGCTCCTTCGCGGGAATCCTCCAGTCATTGACCGCGCTTACCTCTCCGGTTCCGTCAATGTCCTTAAAGAACAGGCCGTCCTTCTCGATTATTTTGCGGGTCACCGTGCTGATTACAGGTCCGCCCTCGTTTGCATAATATTTCAGATGATCACTTGCTTTTACCGCCATACCTTCTCCGTTCCGCCGTGTTCCCCCGCTACCGGCTGCATTTGATTGGGGGATGCTGCAAACCGTACAGAAACTCCTAAGTTTTATCAGCATCCCCCTTATTCATTTTCTTATTAATCTGCTTCTTATCTTACCGGTTTACTTCTTAATCTGATTCAGCGCCGCGTTAAATCCAAGCATCTGCTCCTTGGTCAGCGGCTCCGAGCCCATCGTTCCCATCATGGACATCAGGCGCTTAATCGTAAAGCCCGCCATGAAGCCCATCATCGCCTCATTCTCCATCATGGAGGAAGCGTCTATCATCCCTTCCTTACCGGCCATCGCAGATTTGAGAACATTCATAATCATCTCTCTGCCTGCCGGATTTGCCAACAGATCGCCCATCTTGTCGTTGATGGAGAAATATCCGTCCGGAGCGGTGATTTCAAACCAGTTTAAGACATCGCCGGTCTCAACCATGCGATACGCGTCGTTGAACTTCTCTACCTTCACAATCCTGCTGGTATCCTCACACGCACCGGCCTTTGCAGCCAGTTCCGTGGTTCCCGCGTTCGGCACATCAAAATAGAAGAAATGCACATCGCTCGCCTGCTTTCCAAGGCTTACGCCGTTTGCGAACAGCTCAACCTCCGGAAGATTCGAGTATACCGTTACCTTCGTTACCTCCTCCACACGATCAACATAACGCTTGCCGCAGATGTGTACGAACGGCTCATCCGATAACCATGCCTTGTAGGCGTAGAACGCATCCTTTTTATATTTCCGGTCAAAGGTTACAAGACCCTTGTGGTTCATGCCGTCCTCGCCGCCCTCGGAACGCGCGTCTGCTGCGAAGTCGAACATATTCCATACATGGGTTGCCCAGATATAAGGTCTGGTAAATAACTGCTTGATTAGCTCCTCATGGTAGTATGCCTGGTACTCCTCGGTGTAGTCGCCCTGCTCCGGATTGGAGGTGTGCCAGTTGAGCGCTTCACAGCCATACTCGCTCATACCGACCGGAAGATTCGGATGCGTCGCATGGAACTTATCTAACCAGGGACCGTTCATCGAGGTATCTCCTCCGTACCAGCCGAAATAGTGGTTCCACGATACGGTGTCCGGAATATTCACATACTCGCTGTCCATCGGACACATGGATACAACCGCCATTGTGGTCTTTCTGGTCTTGTCCATCTCGTGGCACAGATCGTTCAAGATTCTGTGGTTCTCAAGCAGATCCGGGTCATCCGCGCCCTTCATGCTGATCTCATTGGAGAGCCCCCATACGAAGATGGATGCGTGATTATAGTTCTGCGTAATCAGCTCCTTCATCTGGGAAATGGTATTCTCCCGTCCGTTCGGCATATGATTCGAAATATACGGAATCTCTGCCCAGAGCACAAAGCCCATCTCATCGCACAGATCGTAGAAATACTGATTGTGCTGATAGTGAGCCAGACGAATTGTGGTCGCGCCCACCTCGCAGATCAACTCAAGGTCTTCCCTATGATGCTCCGGAAGCAGGGCGTTGCCGATCTCCGGTCTGTCCTGATGTCTGGATACGCCGCGAAGCGGGTACTCTTCGCCGTTCAGGATAAAGCCTCTGTCCGGATCAATCTCAAAGAAACGGCAGCCAAAACGAACGCATCTTGCGTCAAGCTCAGTCTCGCCATCCTTGAGAACCGCTTCCAGGGTATACAGGAACGGATCCTTACGTCCGTTCCAAAGGTGTACATTCTCGATCATCAAATCCGCTTTTCCTTCCGCCGCAGCCACCGTCTTTTTGGCAGCAACGGTCTCGCCGTCCTTAATAGTAAATGTAACCTCCTCCGTGCCGCTCAGCCCGGTGAAATACGCAGTTACATTCACCTCCGCATCCGCGCCCTGAACAATCGGGGTAACGGTAACGCCGGGGCCTCCGAAATAATCCAGATCAAAGCGGGTCTTCGGAACGCAGAGGATATTCACGTTCCGGTAAATACCGCCGTAGAAGGTAAAATCCGCCATCTGCGGATAAACTCTGTCATTGGGCGCATTATCCACTGCAACGACGATATCATTCTCCTCCTCAAGAAGCTCCGTGATGTTGGCGCGGAAGGTCGAATAACCGCCGTCATGATGCACCGCAAGGGTTCCGTTCACAAAGACATCCGCGGAGGAGTTCGCTCCCTCGAACTCAAGATATACTTCCTGCGCATCTGCAAGAAGCGCTTTGTTCAGCTTCTTTGTATAGTAACAGGTTCCGCGGTAGTAGTCACTTCCGCCGTCCTGTCCGTCTTTTCCGTTCCAGGTATGCGGCAAATCAACCGTTTCCCATGCATCCGCATTCAGCACGGTACGATTGTCTTTGACAAGCGCCGCGTCCTTTGTAAATAACCAAGATTCATTCCAGCTAAATTTTCTGCTCATTGCAACCTCCATTCCCTGCGCCCTGCGAATCAGGATCTCTGACCGATATTAACCCGTGGAACCAACGGCAATCGTTCCACCTTTATCCTGTGTACCATTCTACAGGATTCTTCTTCCGATTATATCAAACCCCTGCTATTTGCACTTGAATAATTTTTTCATAAGTTGTATGATTTTTGTGTAAACGTTCAAGTTACTGTAAAATATTAACAATACGGAGCAAGCCAGACGATGAATACGAATACACCCGCCAATACCTGTTTTCAGCTTTTGAATAAAGTCCTGATGGATGCCTTTCAGACGGAGTCCCTGCTGTTCACCCCGCCCTACGGCGATCTGTCCCGAATCGACCACGGAATCCGCAGTATGATGTGGTCGGATTTTCTGAACGCGAACGAACGCGCGTCCTCCACCATTCCGGATGGGAACCGCAGGCTGTTCATCGTTCGGAGCAATCTGGGCTTTTACAATATTATTGCCTATCTGAATCTGAATAAGCAGCCGGATTTTATTTCCATCGGTCCGTTTCGGGCGAAGGAATTCTCTTCCGATTCTTTTTCGCAGCTCGTAACGAGCCTTCCCCTGTCCGCCGATACCCTTTTGCTCCTGAAATATTTTTACGAAGGGCTTCCGTACGCTCCGCTGTCCCCCCTCGTCAGCACGGCCAGACATATTTTGGCAGCATATTACCCGGAATTCGAGACGATAGAGCCTGTCTCTATCGAATTCTCTGATCAAAAGCGAGAGATTCAGATTAACATGGATCTATTACAGGATTATTCCGCAGATCTTGCCGAGATATACCAGACATCACTGCTTCGGTTTCTGGGCGCGTTAAAAAAAGGGGAGTCCGATGCGGCGCAGAAGGAATTGAAGCATTTTCTGCAGGTCACCAACCTTGTCTCCGCCCAGAATATAACAGAGTGCAAGAAGGGCTTAAATATTCTGAACGATTACTGCCATGCGGCACTTTTGGAGACTGCTGTTCACCCGCAGCATATCCTGAAGCTTTGCTCTGCACTGCGATTAAAAATCGGCAGCGCGAACCATCTTGATGCCTTGTTATCCCTGCCGAATGACATTTGCCACAAGTATTGCCTGTTAGTTAAGAATTATGCGTATCCGGAGTATTCCAAGACGGTGCGCTCTGTTATCAATTATATTAATCTGCATCTGGAAGAAAATCTGACACTGTCGCATTTAGCGGAGCAGTTAGGAAAAAATCCCACCTCTCTGTCGTATGCCTTCAGCAGAGAAGTGGGAATGAGTATTACAAGCTTTATTCATCAGGTCCGAATCAATGAGGCGATTCGGTATTTTAACACGACAGCACTGTCGGTATCGGAAGTCGCAATTATCGTTGGGTTCCAGGACTTCGCATATTTTTCTCGGCTGTTCCGCAAGCAGGTTGGGTGCAGTCCGCGGGAGTATTGC
Organism: Lachnospiraceae bacterium; assembly: GCA_017623215.1. Taxonomy (GTDB): domain Bacteria; phylum Bacillota; class Clostridia; order Lachnospirales; family Lachnospiraceae; genus Caccomorpha. The sequence continues at coordinate 45,429 of JAGAPO010000014.1, forward strand.
AGACGGATTCGGTAGCGGTATCCTGCCTCTTTAGCCTTCATCCTCGAGATAAGCCGCAATCAGCTTCAGCGTGTTCTCAACACCGTCTCTGTGGCTTCTCTCATACCCGTGCGAAGCATATACCCCCGGACCAATCAGTCCATGGCGCACATCCGCGCCCGCACGAAGTGTTGCTTCCACATCCGTACCATAATGCGGATAGATATCAACCGCGTACGAGATTCCGTGCTTCTCGGCAATCTCTGCCATGCGGCTTACCACATCATAATTGTACGGTCCGCCGCTGTCCTTTGCGCAAATCGAAACCTGTCGCTCCGTACACTGCAGGCCGTCGCCCACGCAGCCCATATCAACCGACCACGCTTCCGTTACCCCTTCCGGACAGGGTGCGCTTCCGCCGTGTCCAACCTCCTCATAAATCGTGAAATGCGCATAGATCGCGCGCTTCGGCGTGATTGCCTCGTCTTTTAAATATTTCGCATAGCCTAACAGAATTGCGGAGGAAAGCTTATCATCCAGGAACCGGCTCTTGATATAACCGCTCTTTGTAATCCGGGTCCGCGGCTCAAAGCATACATAATCTCCCGGCATAATTCCAAGCGCCTGCACATCCTTCTTCGACTCTACCGGCTCGTCGATCACAATCTCCACAGTATCCCAGGTACGCTTCGGCCCCGCATAATCATCATTCACATGGACCGAAGCGTTGACCAACTGACAGGTTCCCTCATAGCACTTTCCGGAACGGGTCCGAATCCGGCAGTTCTCCGCCTCCGCGTTGCTCGCCTGCATCCCGCCGATATTCGTTACCTTCAGACGGCCGTTGCCCTTGATCTCATGCACCATCGCTCCCAGCGTATCGCAGTGCGCCTCAAGCAAAAGAGCGTCTTTCTTATTCTCTCCGCCGAATTCCGCAATCACGCCTCCCTTGACGGTTCGGTATGCTTTCACTCCGAGTGCTGCAAGCTCTGTGAGCAGATATTCTGTTACTTCTCTTCCGTAGCCGGACGGACTGTCAATCGCAAGCAGGGCTTTTGCCTGCTCCATGGCATAGTCGGTATATATGGTGAAATCCTTCATACTAATCTCCATTCTGAGAACGTTTTTTGTTCGAGGAATCCTTGTGTAATCTGGCTGTGATGCCCCGATATTTTATAGGATTAGTATATTTTATTCCACCGCAAATGTCAACCGGACATTGCCGCATCCGCCCGTATCCGAACTTTTTCTTAGTTGTTGAACAAAGGAGTTGACAGGTATCTATCACCGGAATCCGGAAGCAGAACCACGATGGTCTTTCCCTTATTCTCCGGTCTCTCCGCCAGAATCTTTGCCGCCTTTAAAGCCGCGCCGGACGAGATACCTACAAGAATTCCTTCGCTCACCGCAAATGCTTTGCCTTCTGCAAATGCGTCTTCATTCTCAATGGTAATTACCTCATCATATATTGCCGTATTCAGTACATCCGGTACAAATCCGGCTCCGATTCCCTGGATCTTGTGTGCACCCGGTGTACCCTTTGATAATACCGGGCTGGAAGCCGGCTCCACTGCCACAATCTTCACGCTCGGATTCTTTTCTTTTAAATATTCTCCAACACCGGTAATGGTTCCGCCCGTGCCTACGCCTGCAACGAAGATATCTACCTTTCCATCCGTCTGCTCCCAGATCTCCGGACCGGTTGTCGCCTTATGTACAGCCGGATTCGCCGGGTTCACGAACTGTCCAAGGATAACCGAACTCGGGATGGATTCTTTTAATTCCTCGGCTTTCGCGATAGCTCCCTTCATCCCCTTAGCGCCCTCGGTAAGAACCAATTCCGCACCATATGCCTTTAAAAGATTTCTTCTTTCCACGCTCATCGTATCAGGCAGGGTCAGAACTGCTTTATATCCTTTTGCTGCAGCAACAGCGGCAAGACCAATTCCCGTATTACCGCTTGTCGGTTCAATAATCGTTGCCCCTTCCTTCAAAAGTCCCTTCTTCTCCGCATCTTCAATCATCGCAAGGGCAATTCTGTCCTTAACGGAACCGGCAGGATTCAGGTATTCCAGCTTCGCAAGGATTGTAGCATCCTTCACCCCGGCCTTCTTTGTATACCCATTCAACTTTAATATCGGGGTCTTTCCAATTAACTCTAACGCGCTTTCTTTAATCTGACTCATAATCTTACCTCCATAATTTGATTTTGGGCATCCGCCCTGGACTTAAAAAAATAGCAGCTGTCATATGCATGACACCTGCTCATCCGTAACATGAATTCAGGTACACAATGCATATGAAAAATAAACCGTATTCATGCATACAGTCTGGCAGCAACAACACATGATGTCGTATTCCTGATTCGCGGCATTCCTTTTCTTCATTGCATTGTCTCCTTTCTTCAAAGCCTATCTAATACATAGGTTTTATATATTATATATAGATATTACATCATTATTCCGGTTTTGTCAACCCTTTTTTTCCCTTTTCATACATCAGGAGAAGCACCCTCAACCGATTCCCTTGAGTGGCGCTTCTCCTGATGTTAGAACCCTTTTTTCTGCTTTTTATGTCTTTTCGTTTTTACTTTCCTGCTTTTTATTTCCCTGCTTTCTTTCCCTTCCTGCTCTCATGCTGAATCAATCCAACCGCCTTGGAGACTTCCATCACCACCAGCGGTACCAGGCTTAATCCCAGTCCGGCCAGATACAGCCGGCCCGGAAGCACAATCATTCCGAATGCGATTCTCACCGGCGTAAATACAACCAGCGCTACGAGTACAACGGACAGCAGGCAGGCTCCGTTCAGCTTTTTGTTGGTGAACGGGCCAATCTTAAATAACGAATGATCGGAACGCATATTGTACGCCTGCACTACCTGCGATAAAGCAAGCACTATGAATGCAAGGGTCTGGCCTCCCGCGGCCTCACCGGCTATATTTGCACCAAGACGGTAGGCAATCAGAGAAAGCAGACCGAACATGCAGCCCTGCAGCACGACTCGGATGCCAAGACCGTTTGCAAAGATTCCTTCCTCCTTTGGCTTCGGCTTCTGATCCATGATATCCTTCTCAACCGCCTCCATACCGAGTGCAACCGCCGGAAGGCTGTCCGTCACCAGGTTGATCCATAAAAGCTGCATGGATAACAGCGGCGTCTCTCTCCACAGAATCATTGCGAAAAATACCGTAAGTACCTCGCCGATATTCGTTCCGAGCAGAAACCCGACTACCTTTTTGATATTTGCATAGATACCGCGGCCCTCGCGGACTGCGTCAACGATCGTCGCAAAATTATCATCCGTCAGCGTCATATCCGCGGCGCCCTTCGCAACGTCAGTTCCGGTAATTCCCATTGCGCAGCCGATATCTGCCGCTTTCAGAGCGGGCGCGTCGTTAACACCGTCACCGGTCATCGAGACAACCTCACCCTTCTTCTGCCAGGCTTTTACGATTCGGATCTTATTCTCCGGCGATACCCGCGCATATACGGATATCTCTTTTACCTGCTTTTCGAGCTCTCCGTCACTCATGGCATCCAGCTCGGCTCCCGTAATCGCACGGTCGCCCTCCTGCATGATTCCAAGCTGCTTTGCAATCGCAGATGCGGTTACCACGTGATCGCCCGTTATCATAACCGGACGAATTCCGGCCTTGCGGCAGACCTTAACGGCTTCTGCAGCCTCCGGACGAGGCGGGTCAATCATGCCCACAAGTCCGAGGAAGGTAAGTCCGTTCTCCAATTCCTCGGATGTCGGATTCTCAGGAACCGCAGGAATCTCTTTATAACCAATCGCGAGCACGCGCAGCGCGTTCGAGCTCATCTGATCATTTAATTCACGCGCTCTGTCCAGATTGCCGGATACGCAGCGGCTCATCATCATATCAAATGCACCCTTAACGATAACAACGTACCGGCCGTCCATCAGATTGACCGTGGACATCAATTTGCGATCCGAATCGAATGGAATCTCCGCAAGACGGGGATGCTCTTTGTTCAAAGAATCCTTCGGCATTCCGTTCCGATGCGCGGCAAAGACAATCGCCGTCTCGGTCGGGTCTCCGATATGCTGCTCCGTATCCCCGTTAAATACAACCGAGCCATCACAGCACAGGGTTCCGTAGGTCAAAAGCTTCTTAATCTCCGCCGAATTATCCACTCCAATCTTCTCGGTTCCCGTCATCCCGTCCACATAGCCCTCTACCAGGGTCATGCGGTTCTGGGTCAGAGTACCGGTCTTATCCGAGCAGATAACCGACGCACTGCCCAATGTCTCAACTGCCGGAAGTCTGCGGATAATGGCGTTCTTCTTAACCATGCGCTGAACGCCGATGGACAGCACAATCGTTACGATCGCCGGAAGTCCCTCCGGAATCGCGGATACCGCAAGCGATACTGCTGTCATGAAAATCTCCATCACATGCATTCCGCTCATAATTCCGACCACGAAGATAACCGCACAGGCAGCAAGCGCTACGAAGCCGAGGTATTTGCCAAGGCTGGCAAGCTTCTTCTGCAGAGGCGTCTGAGTATCCGTCTCTCCCTCAAGGAGATTTGCGATCTTACCCATCTCTGTGTTCATTCCCGTCGCAGTAACAACTGCTGCCGCAGTTCCATAGGTAATACTGCAGCCCGAGAATACCATATTGGTTCGGTCACCGACTCCCGCATCCTCTTTTACCTCGGTCTCCGCATCCTTCTCGGACGGAACCGATTCTCCGGTCAGCGCGGATTCTTCCGACTTCAGGCTGGCCGAACGAAGGAGTCTTGCGTCCGCCGGGATGAAATCACCGGCTTCCAGTCTGATAATATCGCCCGGAACCAACAGCGCGGCATCAATCACCTGCTCCTTACCGTCACGAATAACTCTTGCGTGCGGAGCCGATAGGCTTTTGAGCGCGTCAAGCGCTTTTTCCGCCTTGCTCTCCTGCATCACGCCCATAATTGCATTCATGACGACAATCAGCAGAATCAATACCGGTTCAAAGAACTCTTTCGGTTCTCCTTCGTAGCAGGCTACCACGAACGAGACAATCGCCGCGGCAATCAGGATCATAATCATGACATCCTTGAATTGCTCCAGGAACCTTTGCAGGTTCGTCTTCTTTTTCTTCTCTTTCAGCTTGTTCTCTCCGTATTCCGCAAGCCGCTTCTTTGCATCCGCTTCGGAAAGTCCGGTGCCCAGGCTGGTCTCAAGCGCCGTAAGCACTTCCGCTTTTTTTGCACTGTGGTATAACAATCTGACATATCCTCCTTTTTATAATGTGGTTTCTCTTTGAGATGCTCTATAATATATCCTCGAAAGGTTATTTTCTCAAAGGGCAATTTTAAAATCTGTCCATTTTTTGCTCATAAATGAATTATGTTACTTTTCCGGACAAATCGCTTCGTTTGTCCGGAACATATATTTTGATTGATTCATCAGAATCCTTCCTGTATAATAAGATATCATAACTGCACGCGGTTTATTCGAACCGTCCCGTGTTCCCGCCACATATCAGGGCGGTCCGTCATAGAACGAAAGGAGCGTCTCCATGCCGGATTCCAATATCACGAAAAATACGCTGTCCAGAGCCGGGACTATACGTACCGCCGGACACGGACATCCGGCTTTCTCTTCTCCTAAAACGCCCCGGACGGCTCCGCAGGACGTCCCCCGCACAGATTCTCTTTCTTCCATCATACACGATAGATAACAGAAAGGGAAGGGGATAAAAATTCTTTTTTGTCCCCTTCCCGCTCTTAACAGGCTTATATCGCATTCCTTCGCTTACCGAATCAGCCCGAACTTCCGAAGGGCCTTTCCAATTCCGTCATCATCCCAGTTTACCGTCACATAATCCGCAAGCTTCAGGATTCGCTCGCTGCTGTTGCCCATCGCAATCTTAAGTGCTGCGGTCCGGAACATGGATAGATCATTGTTGCTGTCTCCAAAACATACCGTATCCTCCATCGGAACTGAAAGCTCCTCACACATCATGGCAATTCCGGACGCTTTCGAATACCCTAACGGCAGGAGCTCGATCGTCTTACTCCCCATTCCGCTATCATGCCGAATCGGCTCCAGATACGGTGCCAGCTCCTCTAATGCCTTCTCCGGATCGCTCCCCGGCATCACTTTCGCGCTGATCTTATTAATGTGCATCGAGTGCTCGTATCCGGTAATTGACCGGTATCGCTCTCCCAATATCTTCTTCGTCAGGCTGCAGAACCAATCTACCTCATCCGTGTACTCGTCCTCATCGAAATACATATAATTCGTGCCTTCCATAACCGGAATCAGTCCATACTTTCGCAGAATGCACGCCGCCGTCCAGGCAAGCTCACAGTCCAGCTCCTTATCATGCAGCACCTTTCCTCCGTAAGACAAATACGTTCCCGCTCCCGCGACAATCCCCGTAAATCCAATCGACCGAATCTCCTCCGGAACAAATGACCAGCTGCGCCCTGTACATAAGAATGCAAGGTGCCCATTCGCCATCAGATCCCGGATTGCCTTTCTTGTGTTATCCGGAACGCCCTTTTTTATATCTGCAATCGTTCCATCCGCGTCAAAAAATACTGCTTTCATCCCAGTCTCCCTTCTGTCGCCGCTTCTTTATTCATTATAAGATTCGTGCAGCCTGTCTCATCTTTTAGTCATACGCATTATGCCATGATACTGCCAGAATGTCAAGAACCTTACTTTTCCGTTTTCTCCGTCACCGCCTTAGGCTTTGGACAGCGAGCATTTGGCTGCATCCGCTCCCCTTTCCTATCATTCAATCTGTCAAAAATTTCTTCGAAAAATGATTCACTTTTCACAAAAATAATTGCCGCCGAGTAAAAGGGATTTCTTCGAAATGCTGTCATTTTTTTAGATATTCTATCCTCTCTGCTCCTGTTTCTAATCAGCCCCAACGCTGCGTTTCTACGCGGTATATGGGACCTAACTTTGTTCAGAAATCGGGTTCCTTCCTCTTGTCACATCAGATGGTTTGATTTATAATAAAAGGAGAAGATGCCTATGAAGCACAAAGACGACCCAATTACGGCTACCATGACGTATGAGCAGTTAAAGTGGATTGTTCCGGAATCAACCAGGAGACCGTTCGAAGTCACCCGGAATTCCTGCATCGGGATCTGCATGTGACTAACACTGGCCTCCTTCTTCCCTCGCTTGTTGATATCGTCTATCTTGAGTTAGACAAGTGTCTTTCTCAATGGGCGGCTGGTGTCTGCCCGGAGGAATATGCGGAACTTGCGCTTTGGCTGTGTGCAATCGCGGATGTTAACCATCCAGTCTGAAATCGGTCTTTGACCAGACCGCTGTCATGGAGTCTATCAGGTCTGAGCTCGCCTTAATGGCGATGGACAGAGAGGAGATGGCACAAATTATGTTTGAAAAATACGAAAAGGATGTTCGCTATAGCGAGATTCAGTGTGCGGAGCGGAAAGGGAAAGTCACTGGTAAAGCCGAGGGCAAAATCGAGGAACAGAACCGCTTCCGAATTTTAATCGAAAAGATGGTTCAGGATGCTATGTCGGATCAACTCACGCAACTTTCAGACCCCTGCTTTCTGGAACAGATGTATAAAAAATATAAGCTGTGATGATATCTTGGTATCGGAAGGAATCACACCATCTCCCGGAGTTTAGGGATACCCACCAAAAGCTCTCACATATTTTTGATTCAATTAATTCCGGATATGCATTGGAACATATATTTCTTTGTATATCCGGGATATTTTCTGCTCTCCATCTTGTTTTTTGTTTTAATTTGAATTAGTTTCTTATATATCTTATATTTTATTTTTATATTAATAAGGAAGTATATTTTATTTTAAAATCAAAACACCTCGTCTCCAAACTGATGATATCCTATACTCACAAACAACGAACACCAATCATATTTCATCATGAAAGGAGATTCCTATGAATATGCACAAGAACACCTCAACAAATCAGAAGTCGAACCAGACTTTCAGCCTTCCGCTCTCCACCAAGCGTTCACGCCGCGGAAGAAGAGCTTCCAAGCTTACCTCCCACATTCTTTCTCTGCTGCTTGCAATTCTGTTAACTTGCCCGATCCCATCCGGTGAAGGCGGGCTGCCGCTCAGTATGACCGCAAGCGCCGCAGGACAGGTCATTGCCGACGGCACTTACGCGATTTTACTTCACGACGATCAGAGCAAATGTCTCAACGACCTTTTCGCTTCGACCGCAGAAGACAAAGCACAGCTTGGGGTCGATCCCTTCAATCATGAATCCAACGAGATCTGGATTATCGTCAACCGCGGAGACGGCTATGTAACCATTTCTCCGAGCCACGCTCCGAACCTTTGCATCAATGCGCTGCTTGCAAATAAGACACCCGGCGATTATCTGACACTCCATGGCTGGACAGAAGGGGACGCCGCAAGTCTCTGGCTTCCCATCCGCAACTCTGACGGCAGCTATACCTTCCGCAACAAGGCGACAAATCTTGTTATTGACTGTAAGGACGGTTCCTATACAACGGGCAATAAGTTCTTAAGCTGGACGAAGAACGGCTACGCCAGAGCACAGTCCTTCTATCTGAAGCAGCTTTCCGGCGGCTCAGATTCGGCTTCTTCTTCCCTGAAGAGCGGCACTTACGCGATTCTGCTCCATGACGACCAGAGTAAATGCCTCAACGACCTTTTTGCTTCGACCGTGGAAGACAAGGCTCAGCTCGGTGTCGATCCCTTCAATCATGAGGCGAACGAGATCTGGATCATTACCGTGCGCGACAACAATTATGTAACCATTTCTCCGAGCCACGCTCCGAACCTTTGTATCAATGCGCTGCTCGCGAACAAGACCCCCGGTGATTATCTGACACTTCATGGCTGGACGGAAGGGGACGCTGCAAGTCTCTGGCTTCCCATTCTGAACGCTGACGGCAGCTATACCTTCCGCAACAAAGCGACAAATCTTGTTATTGACTGCAAGGATGGTTCCTATACAACGGGCAATAAGTTCTTAAGCTGGACAAAGAACGGCTACGCCAGAGCACAATCCTTCTATTTGAAGGAAGTCACTGTCGACACCTGGGTATACCCGATGACCAATACCTATGTCTGCGGAAATGACTGGTCCGAGTATTACTCCCCCCGCGCAAAGGCAGGCCGTCCCGATCACGTCGGTATTGACATTGCCTCTTCCTCTGGCAGTACCGCAATATGCGCTGCAGCGGACGGATATGTAGAAAGTGTCGGCACGAACTCAAGCAACGGCAAATACGTGATTATCCGCCATACCCTGAACGGCAAAACCGTGTACTCCTTCTACGCGCATTTATCCAAGATTACCGTATCGGCAAGGACTACCGTGTCGAAAGGCACACAGGTCGGCGTCCTTGGCGGAAGCGGTTCTTCCTCTGACGGCACTCACCTGCATTTTGCAGTCACGGATACTCTGTGGAGCAACGGCGGTTACTATGGTTATGTGTCCAGCTTCAGTGGAAATAAGGTGACGTACGGCGGCGTAACTTTTTATAATCCGCATTATGTAGTAGAGCATAACGCGCTGCCGAACTAAGCATTTTGAACGCACCAAATTTCATACCATGTTTTTTCCTAATTATATAGATTCCTCCTCTTGAAGAGAAAGAGCTCCAAAGGTTGATGTGACTGACCCTTGGAGCTCTTTCCTTTCCGACTTCTTCTGCGGCTCTTCGGATGTCCATTCTCTCTCCGTATGTCCCTCCCGTCTTCTTCTGCTCCGGCCCCACCGCAGCCTCCCGTACCGCTCATTTCGGCTTTTTTCTATTCCTGTGAAGGTTGAACATCACAACCCTTATTAGGGTGGACCAGTTATGGAACCAGAGCTCATCCATCTCCATCAGTCTTCTTATCATAGAGTGGCTGCAGAACTCTGCGTATTCCGGCTCCGGCTTTTTCCACACCTCTCCGTCTTCTTCATACTCGGTCTCTTCCTCCGGCAGATCCAGTGCTGTTCTCATTCCTCTTGCCTGCCGAAGCCACCGCATCGCTGTCTCATGATCTTTTTCCACCGCAAATCCCAGTTCATAACACATCCCGATCAGCTTCTGCATTTCCACGTTTCCGAATTCAGCGCACAGTTCCATCCAGCCCGTTTCCTCCTGAAAATATTCTGACCGAACCGTAAGAAGAATATTACCGGGCAGCCAAAAGGCCTGGCCCGCACAAATATCCCTGTGCCTGTTCAGGAACTCCCGCAGTTCCCTGCTTAACTCGTCTGGCTGCCAGATACGAACAAATCTGTCATTATCCATGGTATGCTCCATCAGTCCGCGCCATATTTCGGCAATTCTTGGAGGCCAGGCGTGATTCATACGCACAAGCGGTCTGGGATCGTCTTCTTCCAGCGCACTCTGCAGGCCCTCTGCAATCCACATTCCTGCGAAATAGTCCATGTAACAGTCGTGTACGAACCGGTAGTTCTCGTCTCCGTCATAATCCAGAATCGCAAGTCGGCGCACACATACATCCAGAATCTCGGCGAATTTCCACAGCAGAAGACGGCGGTTCCCGCAGGCTTCCCTTACCCAGCTTTCCAGCTCCTGCTCCGTATGTACCGCCTGATCCGATATCAGATAGTGATATCCGATAACCGGGAGATATTTTTCCAGAATCTGATGAATGTTCCTGCCCGTATCCCCGTATTCGTATTCTGCGAAATAGATGCTTAAAAGCTCCGCTGCGCTATTGGGTATTTCGTCGTAGTCGTCATAGTCTTCCTCATAATCGTCCTCTTCGCCGACTTCCTTTCCGACCTCGTCCTCTTCGCTGGCTTCCTCTTCGTCTTTCTCCCAATCGCCGCCGCAATCCTCTGATTTTTTCGCATAATACCGATCCGAGCCCGCCAGAATCTCCAGATAGCGCATCAGGAACAGAGGGAGCTTCAGCGTGTCATACTGCTGCCCAAGCCGTGCAAGCTCACGCCAATCCAGCCTTCGGTTCAGCGTCTGCTCCACTGCGCTTTGAATCTGCTCTTTGGTAAGCGGTACAATCCGAATTCGACATTCCGGCCGCAGCATTCTGACATAGGGCAGCGGCTCGTTACAGGACAGCGGCCGCAGCTGCTCCATGCCGAACTCCATGCTCCCCAATCTCTGTGGATCCTCCTCGCGGCCCGAGACAAGAATCCAGGTCCCTTTGTAGGTACGATCGGCGTGGTCGAGCGCGGCAAGTGCCTTCGCGTATATTTTTTCGGATACCTTATGCAGATTATCGAGCGCCAGAAAGAAACGCGTCTCCCTGGCTTCTTTTACCTCCGTTCCTTCCGATAATAGACTCTCGATTTCTTCGCATATCTTCTCGTCCGCCGTATCCAGATATTGTACGGCAAGCATCCTCGCAATCGCCCGCTCCGGTGAGCCGGCCTCTTTTAGAAGCTTCTCCGTGAAGCCCAGCATATCCAGATAAAGCGGAATGCGTTTCCCGCTCTCCAGATACTCGCAGAATAACTCGGAGACCGCAAAGCTTTTGCCGCCTCCGCCGGGCGCCTGCAAATACCGGTTCGCGTTTGCCGGTTCTTCTCCCCACGTTTCGTCCAGTTCCAAACCTTCCAGCCCTCCCCATTCCTCTTCCTTAGGGGCCGCCTGCGCGTTCTCCGGAGCAAGTCTGCGCAGCAATTCTCCTACCGGAATCGCCTCGCCCTCTTCCTGCTCCGCATCCTCTTCCTGCTCCGCATAAATCGTCAGCCGTCTCACCGCCAGCTCTTTTGTCAGTCCCGGCTGATGCTCCGTCGCGAACAGCTGGCGATTCTTCTTATAATAACGGATGGATGCTTCCCACAGATGCTCCGCCGTCACTCCCTTCGATAGTTTGAGCTTCCTTACCCGGTCAAATGTGCGAAGTGCCTCTCTCATCTCCCCGGCGTCCGCGTAACGCTCCTTCGGATCGTTGGCAAGCGCCTTTTTCAGAATCCGGTTCAGCATCCATTTTTCCGCAGAATCACAGCCAAGCCGTTCCGCCTGCCGTTCTGACAAGAGCTTTTCCTTCGGATGCAGCATCAGGAATTCCGTCATCTCCTCTTCTCCGAGTTCGATAAGCTCATCTTCTTTCCCTGTCAGCAGATTCAGAAGCAAAAATCCAAGCGACCACACATCGCATGCCGGCGACATTCGAAAATCCGCTCCCCGCTCCAAAAGCTCCGGTGCCCGATAGCCGTCCGTTGAGAAGATTTCATCTGTGATAATCTCTGTGTATCTTCCGTCCGTCAGTCTCCTTGCCGAACCGAAATCAATAATATGAGCGGTTCCGGAGAACACCCCCGCCTCTCCCGCGCGGTTTCCCAACAGAAAGATATTATCGGCCTGGCAGTCCCCGTGAATATATCCGTCCTCGTGAAGCGCCGCGTAGGCGTCAAGGACCGTATGCATGATTAACACTGCAGTATCCAGGGGCAGACCTTCTCCCTGCGCCGTTTTCCCTTCTCTGCGATACCGTCCCGCCGTGATTCCCTTCTCCGTCAGACTCTCCATCCGGGCATAGCTGTTCGTTACCGCCGGGTACACGGTTCCGTCCGGCAGGCAGATATTCGCCTGCTCATAGACCGGAGACTGAATTGGAATCACCTGATAATTCTTCCGGCTCGCCATCTGACCGAACGCTGCCTCCTGTGTGCATAGCTGCTCCTTTCGCTTTCCAAGTGCCGAGGCACGCACCCGGCAAAGCGCTTCCGAACCATCCGGAACGATTTCCCCGTTCACACGCTGGTACCCTTCTGCCGGATATATCTCCTTAATCGCCGCGTACAGCTCGGAATCCAACTCCTTTGCCTCATACAAAAGCGCGCTTCCCCCGCCTCCAATCAGGCCGAGGATCTTATACCTGCGTCCGTCCGGGAATTCCAGAACGCTTCCGTTCATTAATTCAGTTCTGCTCATAAGTTATCCTCCCTTGCCGCCGCTATCCTATCGCGGGCATCCCCGTTCTCTACCGGCCCTTTCGCGGCGCTGCCCGCATAATTTCCGGTACAAATGCCAGCGGATCTTTGCTGCACACAGCCGTCAGAATCATATGCTCAAACGGATTCGCCGCATATATCTGCGGCAATCCGGCCTTTAACAGCAGCCGGTCCGTCGAAGAATGAAAGCTCTGCAGCAGCTCATAATGCTCCTTTGGCGTCAATGCGGAAAAGTCCACCGACATCCCCAGTTTGTATAATCGAAGCATCAGAAAATCCTTCTTCGTAATCGTCTCCCGCGGGGTCTTTCTGCTCTTCTCCGTCTCCGCATCCTCCTCGAATAAGACACTTCTCAAATGCGCTCCGTCCAGAAGATTGGCGGTAATTCTCCGATCCAGATCGATTTCGCTGATTCGGAATGGCTGTTGCTCGTCTTCCCAGTCCTCACCCTCGTCCTCATCCGGATCCAGTCCTACCCCTTCGATTAAGATCCGATAAATCTCATTTCCGATGGTATTGTTGCTCGTCAGCACATTCGTCCGGCGGTTCAGACTGTCCTCGCTCTCCTCGTAACGTCTTAGCTTCACACCGCTCACCAGGCTGCTTCGCACCACCGAATAGTCCAGATACAGCACCTTCTCCGATTCCAGCTCTTCGTTCAAAAGCTTCCTCGCTGTCCGGCTGTATTCAGTGAACTGCTCCGCATTCTCCGCCAGATACTCCACGAAGGCCTCCTTCATCGCCTCGTCATCCGAGAATTCCCCGTAGGTGATATCATCAATTCCGCGCCGAAGAAGGCGGGTCTGCAGCGCGGGCCGTTCGTCCGGCAGGCTCCTCTTTTTTAACGCCTCCCCGTATTCCCGCAGAATTCCCCGCACTGCCGTCATTGTATGGTACGCCTCGTTATTATGGCAAAAATAATAGATACACTCTAATACGTTCCGGAAATTGTACACCGGGCTTTCCCCCACCGCATTCATAAAGTCATCCATATCTGCCGAATCGAAGCCGAGCGCCATGGACATCACAAATAGCAGCTTCCTGGAGATCGCCTTATTCTCAAGGTAAGTCAGATATAATTTTTTGGAGATTGCTCCTGCCTTTGGGTTCACCACCCCTTCTTTATTCATTGAAAAGCATTCATTCTCTACGGTAATCCGATACAGCAGGTCCGCGTAGGCCTCCTTTTCCTGCCCGGTCAATTCCGCCGCCGGAGTCACCGCATGGAAGGAATAGGTCTTTCCGCCCGCCGACATGGTGAACGGAACCGGCTCTTCTTCCCTGCCGCGCCCGGTCCCGTGCTCATACAGATATCGCCTCAGACAGAAGCTCAGGCTGTTCCACTCGGCCTCATTCTGTAGCACCGCCGCATATTCTTTTATCGTCTCTGTCTCCGCAAGACGCGAATTCACCTGAGCAAGCTTCTTCCTCCACTTATTCTCAAGCTCCGCCTGCGTCTTTCGGGTGATACTGCTGCCATATTGATTCATCGGCACGTCCTTCCTTTCTTTTCCGGAATTCCCTCCTGCACTGGCAGTACCGTCAGATCCAGATACGGCACGGATGTGCAGTGAATCGCAATCATGCTGTAATCGTCCGGAGGTCCCTCCCATTCTGCATTCTGAAGTCTGTCCGCGAATTCCTCTTCCCAGGCAGGCCCGGTGGAATTCGCCAGATCATAGCCGCAGACCGGATCGATCTCATATCCATTCCACAAATATCTTGTGCAACCGTCGGACATCAGGAAAAATGAGGTGTCCGTCACATATTTTCCCCGATAGACCCGCGTACGGCGAATGCAGTGCTTCGACGAGGTCAGAACCGTGAACTGCCTGGTAATCCCGCTCTCCGGCGCGGAAAGCAGCCGCATTCGCTTCCCGGCCAAATCCTTCGAGGCACAGGCCGCAAGTCCGTCCCCAAGATGAAGACACAGGAATCTCCCATCCCGGGTATCCACGACCAGAACCAGCAGGGTAGAGCCCAGCTCCTCCAGGCATTCCCTCAGGCCTAAGATTGCGGAATGCTCCCGAAGCTCCGCAAGAACCTTCCCCATAACCTCCTCTTTTACCGTTCCGATGCTCTCCCTCTCATAATAGCGTTCAAACGAATTCATCACATCCGTACACGCGCTCCGGCACGCGACCTCTGCTCCAAGCCCTCCGTATCTCGCGCTTCCTGCACCATCCGCAAGCGCAATTCCATACAGACTCCCCGCTATTTTACTATAGATCCGATCCTGATTCGGCTCTCCGTTCTGACTATGGATGGCCCCCACCCTTGAAAACGATCGGATCGTTCGAACAACTCTCCGCATTCCCACTGTAGTTCTCCTTTCTGGTCTTATTTTGATATCTACAGTCTAACACAGAGAGTCTGTCGCCCTGTTTCCATATTCAAATACAACTGCCGCGGCTTCAGACCCGATCGGTTCCGAATCCGCGGCAGCCTCTTCCCTGCTATCGCTTATAAAAACAATGATTCCCCAATATGTAATACTCCGAATAGGACGAAAGATTCGCCCGATCCTTCATAATAAAGTTCATAAAATCGCCAATATTATTATTACCGGCCAACGCTTCCACTGCCGCACGCTTGCAGCTCTCCGTGACCTTGGCAGAGAACTTCTCGATTCTTCCGGAATTCGCCCCCGAGAACTGATTCGGCGCATATACGACATCGGACAGCGTATCGCCCCAGATTCCGCTCAGCAGCCGGTTAATCAGCACATTCGCAACCGCAAGCTGCCCTTCGTAGCTCTCGCTTCCCGCCTCCATCGTAATCACAATCGCCATCAAGAAAATGTCCTCATCACTCATCGTAATTGCTTCCCGATTGGTGTCCGCAACTTCCACATGCTTCGCAGCCTCCAGCGCCTTCGCAAGCTCCTCCGCCTTCTTCTTCGCTTCTATCTCCTCCATGGACACCGCAGTCTCCAGTTCAAAGCTGCACTCCGTGAACTGCGCGGACAGATAGGCTGTCGTTCCATCCTCTAACTGAACCGCCGTCCACTCATCCGTCGTAGCCTCCGGCAGCTGCACAAAGGTATCTCCCTTATGTGCCTCCGTCAGAACCGTTCCGCTTAAGCTCGGCGCTGTTCTGACATTCACGGTTCCGGCTGTCACCGTCGCCCGAAATGCTCCAAGCTCCTGCGCCTTCGCGATCGCTTTCTCGTCAAAATGCAGGTACTGATTGCTTGCGTATCCGATCACGTCTCCGGATTGAATCTTCGTCCACTCCGTGCCGCGCTCCAGAATCACCGCGTAGGAATCCCTGTACAGCTTCCCTACAATCTCCGCTGAAGTCGACGCCTCCGCACGCACATTCAGCGACTCCTGTACATTCGCAATCACCTTGTCAAATACAATCTCCTCTGCGGCTGCGTTGAGCGCCGGTTCCTGCGCCGCAAGGCCCATATCTGCCTTGCCCGACACTTCTATGTGGACCGTCGATCTCGCACTCCCCGCCATCCAGGCCGCCTTTGCAGGAACCGGCTTGACTCCCACCGCCAGAAGCAATCCGCACAGCAGGCCCGCCGTCAGCCAACCTATTCTATTCTTCTTTTCTCTTTTGCTCTTCATCTTCCATCCTTTTCTCTCCGACCTCTAAAACTTATGACCGTCGGATACCATCTGCCATTCGAACTTCTTTGCAGCACCATTCAAATATTACAAATTTGTTACAAATGGTATTGTAACAGAAAATGGAATTCCTGTCAACTCTGGATACCTCTGCGGCAGAGCTGCAGGCCAAACATGCCGATACTGCATCTGAAATTCCGCTGTCATGGCTGCAGTCAGGACAGCAAGAGAATTGTATATGCGGAATATCCTCCTCCTTTTTATGCACATGCATATAGACAATTACTTGATTTCATTCCCGTCAGCATCATATTTCGTTTCTTTCACCAGTTTTTCTTCCTCATCATACTCGCAGACAATCCTGCTGCCATCTTTGTTGTATTCGGTCGTCCTGGCCTTATAGCTCCAGCCTTCCTCATCGAGGGCATATTCCATCAGGGATGCGAGCCGGTCATCCTCATACACCTTGACACTGGACGGATTCCCGTCCTTATCATATTCGTATTGATAGCTCAGCACACGGTCGACTGTTCCATCGGCCCTGTAATAGGTCTCTGTGGCCACCTCGGTATTCTCTCCATATTCGGAGACCAGCTTCGTGCCATCTTCGTAATAGTCAATGACGGTCCCCGGACAACGCCAGGAACTGTACTCCTCCGAGCCGGATATGAACGATACGATCTCATGAACCAACACACTGTCTCTATAGGTCTTTTCCCAAAGCATCATACCATCGGCATCGTACTCCCGCTCGTAGCGTTCTTCAAACTCTTTCTTTTCGTCAGTACCGTACTTGATCCTGCTTGTAATGTCACCATATTCGTTATATTCGCATACATACTTCCCATCCTCAAACGTTTCCGTTGCCTTTGCTTCATAGGGCTCACCGTCCGCGTTGTATGCGTACTCATAGTATCCTTCAAATGTTACCGTTCCGCCGGCATCATAGGAAATCGCTTTTATTACGTTGCCATTGCCGTCATATTCATTCACAACCCAGGAACCATCCTCCTGATAGAATGTATTCTTTGTCACACAGCTCTCGCCATCCTCATTGACAGCGTATTCGGTATCTCCGGCAAGGATATCATTATTATATTGTTTTTCCCTTAAAATGCTGCCGTCGGCGTCATATTCGTACTCATACCGCAGTTCACTCATCACATTGCCATCGGCATCGTAGGACGTCATTCTCGTTAAGTCGCCATATTCGCTGTAATTATAGACATCCATATAACCGTCGCCCAAATCCCAGATCTCGCTCCCGCAGACCGTGCACACCGCATCATCGCTCAGGCTATGAGCCGCAGCCTCCAGCTTTTCACCGCATTCGCACGTATGCCAGTGTTCCTTCGCATCCCGGTCCCATTCCTCCGATGCGGAATGTGTATGCTTTTGGGAGCAGGCAGTCAACATTGCAAGGGGCAGTATGCCAGAAATCGTCATTATCAAAATTTTCTTAATCTTCATCGTTCCATTCCTTTCTACTACAATATCGTTATGGTTCCTGTTCCTAACAGCAGTCAGGACTCTATCCATCGAAATGTATCCATACGTTTAGTCGTTATCCCCGATTTTTATCTTTATCCCGCCACCGTCTGACGAACCGGAAGACAGGAACGAAGCCAATGCCTGCGCAGTATTCGATACAGGCATTGACTGTATGTAAACTTTGCCTGGACCTGTGATTACGGTATGAAACAGGCCTTCTCCTCCGAGGAATATATTTTTAACCCCTTTTACGGTCCGGATATCCATGGAACAGGTCTCGCTCATTGCGGCAAGATAGCCCGTATCTACGATTATGCTTTCCCCTGCCGCAAGCTCATATTCTTTGCAGTAACCGTCTATCTCCACAAAGACCAGACCTCTTCCGGTCACCTTCTGCATGATAAACCCTTCTCCTCCGAAAACTCCGGCGCGAAACTTTTTCTGAAAATAAACAGACAGGTCCAATCCCTTTTCCATCGCGAGAAATCCAGACTTCTGAACAATAATTCCATTCCCGGGACTTACCTCAAACGGAATAATCGTCCCCGGAAAGCTCGACGCGAACGCAATCATCCCGCTGCCGCCCTTCGGGGTGTATTCGTTCAAAAATATGGATTCTCCCGAAAATATTCGTCCAAATGCTTTTTTGATTCCGCCTCCTGTATTGGTATCCATCTGCATATTCGGACTCATCCAACTCATAGAACCGCTCTCCGTACAAAGAGTCTGCCCCGCCTCCGGATAGCAAATAACAACAGGCAAATTACCGCCTTCAATTTCATAATTCAGCATATCGTTATCCTCCTTTGAAACTTATGTCAGTTTACATTATAATGCAGGCATTTCCGGAAAACAATTGTTCCTGCATGAACAGGCAAAATTCTGCGCGAACAGGAATCCGCCCCGCTTGACACAGACCTATATTGTCGGTATCATTAGATTTGAAACGTATCATTCGGAGGTAGTGCGCATTGAAAACGAAGATCCAAAAATGGCTGCCCGCAGTCCTTGCACTTATTCTTTGCGCCGCATTTGGCGCGATATTAACAATTTATATCAATCCAATGGAGAATGTTTCTCTCAATCTTTCCCTTACGCCGGAAGGGGAAGCCCTCTCACCGGGAGATTTTGATGAAAAGGGCTGGACCGTTTATACCCAGGAAGGCGATACCATGACGGAGCTTGAGCCGGACGGGTACGGCGGCTATTGGGGCATCGAACTGGGACAGACCTTCTATTTTTCAAGAGTAATGGAAGAAGACCTGGATAGTCCAACACTGCAGATCAGTACCGCAGAATATACATTCTCTGTGTTTTTGGATGACATCCTGCTCTACACCGATTGTCCGGATCTGGATA
>JAGAPO010000015.1 GCA_017623215.1 Lachnospiraceae bacterium
AGAAACCTGTCGGTTTCTCCGCGGTCGCTTCGCTCCTTCAGCCCAGACAAAAAGGCCTCTGATCAAGCAAGCTTGTCAGGGGCGATTCGTCTGGCTTGGCTTTGCTGCCGGGGGTACGGTCGGAGTCCGCGAAGAAACCTGTCGGTTTCTCCGCGGTCGCTTCGCTCCTTCAGCCCAGACAAAAAGGCCTCTGATCAAGCAAGCTTGTCAGAGACCTTTTCATCTGGTCTGACTCCGCCCTTTTCGG
Source organism: Lachnospiraceae bacterium (assembly GCA_017623215.1). Taxonomy (GTDB): domain Bacteria; phylum Bacillota; class Clostridia; order Lachnospirales; family Lachnospiraceae; genus Caccomorpha. The sequence continues at coordinate 248 of JAGAPO010000015.1, forward strand.
ACATTATAGCATGTTTTTGATTGGGTTTCAACTGGATTTGGAGAGAAGGGGGAGTTTATGAACAACATGTGAATTTTTATTGAATTTTGTCGGAACCCCCTGTATTTTTATGGGTTTTGTGATAGACTATGATTAGGAAAAATTTTAATTGTGGATGGGGTGAGAACGTGGGACGCAGAGCGATGAGAATGATCGACTGGCTGCGGGTGAATGGCCCTGCGCTGTTGCTGTTTGAGCTGTTGTATCAGGTTGTGTTTATTACGATTATCGTGCCGCTCGCGCAGGCTGCGTTTCAGCTGGCAATTTACTTTTCACCATACAGCTATGTGACGCTGCAGAATCTTGCGGCGTTTTTAAGAAGGCCTTTGACGATTCTGCTGTTGGTATTGCTGCTTGCTGTGGTGGCGGTGTTTTTATTTGCAGAGGCAGTGTCGCTAATTGTATATTTTGAGACCTGTATTCGAAGGCGGAAGGTGAAAGTCTGGCAGATCTTGTTTCCGGGGCTGAAAGAAGTATTTCGGATGCTGAAGCATCGGGAGAATCTGATGCTGCTTCCGATTGCATTGCTGCAGTCAGGGATTTTTATGATTCCCTATACCATTATTTATATTATGCATACCCGAATTCCGTCCTATCTGATTCGTTCCGTGATGTCGGAACCGCTTGCCGCTGCGGCGATTGTGCTGGTGCTGTTTGGACTTGGATATATGGGGCTGAGGGGATTTTTTATTATACCGCTCAGTATTCATAACCGGGATGGAGTAAAGAGCAGCTGGAAGGAAAGCGGACGTCTGGTCCGCGGGAATATCTGTCAGGTATTGAAGATGGTGTGTGCGGTGAATCTGCTATTTGCGTGCTGCTATGTGCTGTGTTACGTACTGTGTGTGGTTGCGTGCGGATTGGGATTGTTCCTGGTGATGGACAGAAGCCTGGTTGTCGCGGCATTTCTGACTTTGATAGAAGAAGTGGAGAAGATTACCGGCTTTATCGGAATGATTGTCGGTGTGGCTGTAAATTACGGAGTTATTACCCGACTGTTCTGCCGTTTGGTACCGGCCGAGGAGTATCAGGAGGAATACAGGGTGACTTCCTTTCGGCTGGGGCGCAGGTGGAGCAGAGTAATGGCAGTGCTTGCGCTTTTGCTGGTGGTTGGTAATAGCGTTCGAATTGTGGATTTGATTGAGAATGGTTCCGCGATGACGAAAGAGACACTTACCGGTACCGGAATTACCGCACATCGGGGTGTTTCGGGGGAAGCACCTGAGAATACGATTCCGGCGTTGGAAAAAGCGATTGAATATATGGCGGATTACGCGGAGATTGACGTGCAGCTGACTGCCGACGGGGCGGTGATCCTGATGCATGATTCCAGCCTGCGCAGAACGACCGGATATAAAAAGGACGTTAAGAATACAACGCTCGCGGAGATTCAGTCCCTCGATGCGGGAAGCTGGTTTTCAGAAGCATATAAGGGGACAAAGGTGCCTCTGCTTTCCGAGGCTCTGGAATTGTGCAAGGGAGAGATTAACCTGAATATAGAGATTAAGACCGGAAAGAATGACAACGGGCTGACCCAAAAGGTGCTTGACTTAATTGAAGAATTCGAATTTGCAAATCAGTGTATCATCAGCTCGACGGATTACGAGGCGCTTAAGCAGGTAAAGGAGCGGTATCCGGAGATTAAGACCGGATATATTATGGGGCTCGCCTATGGAGACTTTTTCGACCGGGAATACGCGGATTTCTTCAGTATTAAATCCAGCTTTATCACAGAACCGCTTGTGAAGAGAGCGCACAGCTTCGGTAAAGAGATCCACGCGTGGACTGTGAATTCAGAAGGAGAGTTGGAGAGAATGAAGCAGCTGGAGGTGGATAATATTATTACGGATCAGCCGGTCCGCGCAAGAGAGGTTTTGTACCGGGATGAATTCCTGGATGGGTTTATCGAGCTGTTAAAGGTAATGGAACAGACACGGTAAGAAAGAAAAGAAAGAAAAGCAGGAAAAGCCGTAAAATTCGTAAAAACGGATGCGAGGTCGGACGGGCGGGAGAGAAGTCGGCGAAGGATGGCGGGAATTGCCGAAAGAAGCAGCAATGGAAAGGCACACCTTTTTTTCAGCGGAATATAGTATAGAGAACACAAATTTTCGATTGGGAGAAAGGTATGCCAAAGGTAATACTGGACGCCGGACACGGCGGTTTTGATAACGGAGCGGTCTTTCAGGGCAGGAAGGAAAAGGATGACAACCTGAATCTTGCTCTGGCGGTAGGGGAGATTCTTGGACGCAGCGGAGTAGACGTTGCCTATACAAGGACAACGGATGTCTACAATTCTCCGGTGGAGAAGGCAAGGATTGCAAATGAGGAGGGCGGGGATGTTCTGGTTTCGCTTCACCGGAATTCAAGCCCGATCCCGAATACCTATTCGGGAGTACAGACCCTTTTATACGACGAGGGCGGTATGAAACAGGATATGGCAGAAGAGATTAACGAGGAGCTTGCCGAAGTAGGATATCCGAATCTCGGAATAAGCATCCGGCCGAATCTTGCCATTTTAAGGCGCACGGAGATGCCGGCCCTTTTAGTTGAGGCCGGATTTATCAATTCGGATGCGGATAACAGGCTGTTTGATGAAAAGTTCAATGAGACTGCGAATGCGATTGCGGAAGGCATCATGGATACGTTAGAGGACTGGGATGGGGATGACGGATATTTTCCGCCCGGAACTTATAGTGTCCAGACCGGGCTGTTCCGGAACCGTCAGAACGCGGTCAATATGGTAAATGCCCTTAAAATGCAGGGATTTCCGGCGTCGATTGTGCAGTCGGGAGAATACCAGGCAGTAAGAGTTGGGGATTATCCGACGTTAGAGTATGCAGGGTGGGCTGAGCAGGCGCTTAGGAGCATGGGGTATGACACGCTGCTGATGAAGAATCAATAGGAGAAAGGCAAAGCCCTTTGCGGGCTGCTGAAAAGAATGGAGAATTGTATGGGTGAGGACAAAAGAGAACAGGAAATGTACGAGAGAGATTTAAGGCATCCGGACGAACTGGATGAGGCGACAGAAAAGAAGGAGACGGAGCCGGATGTGAAAAGACGTGCGGCTGAGGAATATGCGCAGAGAACGCGTCAGCTGCGCTCCGAAGGAAAGAATCCGGAACAAAGAACAGGAAGAACGACGCCCGGCCGCGGCGCGCTGAATTTTTTCAGAGCCGCGGCGGTTGTTGAGGCGGTTGTGATTGCGTTTGGGGTCGGAATCATCGGAGGGATCAGCATTGCGAATCAGATATCGCCGGCTGCGCTTCTGGCGCAGGCCGGAAAAATGGCCGGAAAGTCGGATGACACGACCGGTGCGGGCTCGGAGGTGGTAGGCAGATATGCGGAAAATCTGACCGGGCGTCTTGCGGAATATGGGGCGGACGAGGTCCTTCCGTTCGAAGCTTCGATAGAAGAGGTGGACGGAATGGAGACGCTTTGCCTGACGAAGGATGATCTGAAGATTTATTATCAGAATGAATATACATATGACGAGGTAGACTCGGATAAGCGGATCCGTCTGGAGAATGCGAGCCGGGTGCTCGAGTTCGAATGGGATTATGATCTGAACGGAGACCTGACGCGGCTAACTCCGGAGATCGGCGCGTTCAACGCGTCGGATACGACGCAGACTCAGATGGTATTTCAAAGGTATGATTCCTCTGCGGTGATTCCGGAGGAAATGCGGTTCGTGGATATGGAGCGGCTTGTGGATTATGAGCCGGTGTATCTGAAGAAGGAACTGCTCGCTTATTTTTCCGTGGAAAAGCAGGTAACGGTTTCGCTTGAAAGCGTAATGAAACTGACTGCCGGAGAGACGGTATACCGGTATTATATGCCGGAGGAGCAGATTGCGGAGGGAATTACATTGGAGGATAATTTTAAGGTGGAGCTAAAAGACGGGACTGCGAAGATTGCGTGCGTGGTCAGCGTGGAGGAAGGCGGTTATCTTGGTGAGCTTACAGCGGCAATCACCCATACGGAGCAGGGCTTTGCGGTATCGAATGTTCGATTCGGCGCGTATGCGAGAGGAGATGCGGAGGATGCAGGCAAGGAGACGATCATCACTCCGGAGCAGGGAATTGTCACCGAGTACATAACCATAAGCGGAAAGGGCGGAGAACGTTTTTTTGTGCCGCTTTCGGACAAGCTTCAAAGAATGGGATATGATAAGAGGAGGATCACAGAGGAGAACGGATTCAAGGTGTACCGGGAGAACGGCGTCAAGATATCAAAGACCGGCATTGATGTCTCCAAATATCAGGGGGATATCGACTGGCAGCAGGTAAAGGACTCCGGCGTGGAGTTCGCGATCATCCGTCTTGGCTTTCGCGGCTACGGTCAGGGATCGCTTGAGATTGATCCGTACTACGAGCAGAATATGAAGGGAGCAGGCGAGGTCGGAATGCCGGTCGGCGTATATTTCTTCTCGCAGGCGATTACGGTGCAGGAGGCGAAGGAAGAGGCGGAGCTTGTATTGGAGTGGATTAAGGATTACCAGGTGGACTACCCGATTGTATTTGACACGGAGGCGATCATGGGAGTCGATGCCAGGGCAAATGAGCTGCCGCGTGAGCTTCGCACCGATATTGCAATTGCATTCTGCGAACGGATTAAAGAAGGCGGCTACCGCCCGATGGTCTACGCAAATACCCGTTGGCTGATTATGAATCTCAATCTCGAGCGGTTGAGCGAATATGATCTCTGGTATGCGTATTTCGGGGATAATCTGACCTTCCCGTATTATTTTGATATCTGGCAGTATTCGGACAAGGGAAGCGTGCCCGGAATTGAGGGAGCTGTGGATCTGAATATCTGTTTCCGGGATTATACAAAATAAAGGCGAATTGTTGAGGTACAATAGATAGGTAACACAAAAATAAAAAAGCAAGGATTCACTTTGATATGATATATTGGAGTTGTCGAGAAACCAATGCATCAGAAAGGAGAATCCTTGCATGTCGATTGTATCACAAGAGAAATA
>JAGAPO010000016.1 GCA_017623215.1 Lachnospiraceae bacterium
AACAGCTCCGCAACGTTGCACGGCAGTGAGAGGAATCGCAGCACCTATCTGGCACGGGAGACGATGAGCTACTCCTCCTCGGAGAACTCGTCCATACCGAGAAGGGCGCAGATGTCCTGCCGCTCCTTATAACTCTGCAGAATCTCCTGCACGCCTCTTGCCACGCGGTAGTGCTCCTCGCCTACGATTCTCGGATCGAGAATACGGGAGGTGGACTCGAGCGGGTCAACCGCAGGATAGATACCGAGCTCTACGATCGAACGGGATAATACGGTGGTTGCGTCCAGATGTGCGAACGTTGTCGCAGGCGCGGGGTCCGTTAAGTCATCCGCAGGCACATAGACCGCCTGTACAGAGGTAATGGACCCGTTCTTCGTAGAGGTAATTCTCTCCTGAAGCGCGCCCATCTCCGTCTGAAGGGTCGGCTGGTAACCAACGGCGCTCGGCATACGTCCAAGCAGCGCCGATACCTCAGAACCCGCCTGGGTAAAACGGAAGATATTATCAATGAATAACAGTACATCCTTACCGCCCTTGTCACGGAAATACTCCGCCATCGTGAGTCCTGTCAATCCGACTCTCATTCTCGCTCCCGGCGGCTCGTTCATCTGACCGAATACCATGGTCGTCTTGTTGATAACGCCGGAATCGATCATCTCATAGTAAAGGTCATTTCCCTCACGGGTACGCTCGCCTACGCCGGTAAATACCGAGTAACCGCCGTGCTCCGTCGCGATGTTGGTAATGAGCTCCTGAATTAATACGGTCTTGCCTACTCCGGCACCGCCAAATAAACCGATCTTACCGCCCTTCTGATAGGGGCAGAGAAGATCAACAACCTTGATTCCGGTCTCCAGAATCTCCGTCTCCGTGGACTGCTCCACGAATTCCGGCGGCTTTCTGTGAATCGGATAATATTCCACACCTTCCGGTGCCGGTTTTTCATCAATCGGATTACCGAGTACGTTAAACATTCTTCCGAGCGTGTTCTCACCGACCGGAACCTTGATAGGACCGCCCGTAGCTTCCGCTTCCATACCGCGCACAAGTCCGTCTGTCGGGCCCATCGCAATACATCTTACGGTGTCGTTGCCAAGATGCTGCGCAACCTCAACGGTCAGAGTCTGCTTTCCGTTCTGTATCCGGATCGCGTCATATATCTCCGGAAGACATCCGTCGCTGAACTTAATGTCCAGAACGGCGCCGATAATCTGAGTGATCTTTCCAATATTACTTGCAGCCAAGATATTGTCACTCCTTTACAATATATTTTCTTTTACGAGACCGCATTGGTTCCCGCAATAATCTCCGTCAGCTCCTGCGTAATGGTTCCCTGTCTCGCGCGGTTGTAAGACAGCTCGAGTTCTTCGATCATCTCCTCCGCATTGCTTGTCGCGGAATCCATTGCCTGCATACGGGCGCCGTTCTCGCTTGCGTAGGCCTGCATCAATCCTCCGTATATCAGACTGTTGATATATTTGGGGATAATCAGGTTCAGCGCCTCCTCCGCTTCCGGCTCATAGTTCATCAAAGTCAGCTTCTCCATCGCGTCCTCTTCCTTTGGATCTTCATCCAGGAAGGGATTGCTCATGGTATTGTCAACCGGAAGAAGCTGAAGCATCGTCGGGATATGACTCACGGTATTCTTAAATCCGGTGAACACCAGATAGATCTCTCCAATCGCTCCTTCGGTGAACGCCTTTAATACCTCTGCTCCTATCTCCTGCGCATCCTTGAAGATCGGTTCATTGATCACATCGGAATAGTCCTTCGCAATCGAATATCCTCTTCTTGCAAGCATGTCACGTCCCTTTCGGCCAACCGCATAGATTACCGCGTCTTCTGCGGGAATCCCGCTGCTCATAACAAGCTTTACAATATTCGCATTATACCCTCCCGCAAGTCCGCGGTTCGAGGTAATCACGATAATTCCTTTCTTCTCGGACACTCCCGGGTTCAGATACGGATGCTCCATATGCTCTGATTTGTGCAGGATGTTCGTTACGGTATTATACATATAACGGAAATAAGGCTTCGTGTTCTCCGCCCTTGTCTTTGCCTTCTGCAGCTTAACGGTGGAGACCAGCTTCATCGCCTTCGTAATCTGGCCGGTGCTCTGAATACTTTCCTTGCGCCGTTTGATATCTCTCATCGAAGCCATGTCAAGTCACACCCTTTCCGTTATTTGATAAATTCTGTCTTGAAGTCGTTAATTGCCTTTGTCAGCGTTGCTTCCAGTTCCTCATTTAGCTGCTTCTTCTCGCGCACCATCGAAGGAATCTCCGGATGCTTCGTATCCAGATACTCGAACAGCTCCTTCTCGAAATCCTGGATGCGTTCCACCGGAATATCCAGCAGGAATTTGCGCGTAGCCGCGAAAATGATAATAACCTGATATTCCACAGCCATCGGCTTATACTGCGGTTGCTTTAATATCTCCCTGATTCGCTCGCCCTGTGCAAGCTTCTCCTTCGTATCCGCGTCCAGATCGGAACCGAACTGCGAGAATGCGGCAAGCTCACGATACTGAGCAAGGTCAATACGAATCGGGCCCGCAATCTTCTTCATCGCCTTAATCTGCGCAGAACCGCCTACACGGGATACGGAAAGACCCGGATTCACCGCAGGACGGAAACCGGCGTTGAACATCTCGGTCTCCAGGTAGATCTGGCCGTCCGTGATGGATATTACGTTCGTCGGAATGTATGCCGATACGTCGCCTGCCTGCGTCTCGATAATCGGAAGCGCTGTCAGCGATCCTCCGCCCAGCGCGTCGGAAAGTCTTGCCGCACGCTCCAACAGTCTCGAATGCAGGTAGAATACGTCACCGGGATACGCCTCACGTCCCGGCGGTCTCTTTAACAGCAGCGCCAGGGTACGGTAAGCCGCAGCATGTTTACTCAGATCATCGTAGACGATCAGAACATCCCTGCCCGCCTCCATCCATTCCTCACCGATTGCACAGCCTGAATACGGTGCAATATACTGTAACGGTGCAAGCTCACTCGCAGTGGATGCGACAACAGTGGTATAATCCATTGCACCGTATTCCTCCAGCGTCTTTACGATATTCGCAACCGTGGATGCCTTCTGGCCAATTGCAACGTAGATACATAATACGTTCTGATTCTTCTGATTAATGATGGTATCGATCGCAATCGCGGTCTTACCGGTCTGACGGTCACCGATGATCAGCTCACGCTGGCCTCTTCCGATCGGAACCATCGAGTCAATCGCCTTAATCCCCGTCTGAAGAGGGGTATCAACGGATTTTCTGGATATAACGCCTGAAGCAACTCGCTCAATCTGACGTGTCTTTGTCGTATTGATCGGTCCTTTGCCGTCAATCGGCTGTCCAAGCGCGTTCACAACGCGGCCGAGCATAGCGTCGCCTACCGGCACCTCTACGACTCGCCCCGTCGTCTTAACGGTATCACCCTCGCTAATATTTTTGGCGCTGCTTAACAGAACCGCACCAACGTTATCCTCCTCGAGGTTGAGAACCATGCCGTAGACGCCGCCGGGGAACTCTAACAGTTCACCCTGCATGGCCTTCTCAAGGCCGTGGATTCTTGCGATACCGTCCGCAACCTGGATCACCGTTCCGACATCGGACACTTCAAGCTCATTGCTATATCTCATGATCTGTTCTTTAATCACGGAACTGATTTCTTCCGGTCTCAAATTCAAGATATAACACCTCATTTCCTGATAAATTTCTGATTATTTCGTGACCCGCGAATTATGATTCAACTTAACGAAACCTTAAGAAGATTCTTCGAAAGATTCGAAAGTCTGGTCTTGATGCTCGAATCCGCAACACGATCTCCAATCCGAATCACCATGCCGCCGATTAACGATGCATCCACACCATATTTCACTTCAAGCGACGCATATCCGGTGGTCGCAAGAAGCCTTGCTTCAATCTTCTCCCTCTGTGCCTTATTCAGCTCCGCCGCCGATGTCACGGTTACAACGCCGATATTCTTATATTCCTTGACCTTAGAGTCAAAATACCCGAAGATATCATCGATCTCGTTATAACGTCCTTTTTCCACAATTGTGACGAGAAAGCCGGTCATCTCCTCCGATACTCTTCCCTTGAAGATCGTCTCCGTAACGGATACCTTCTCCTCTACGGACAGCTTCGGCAGATTCAGCAGCTTAATCAGCTCGGCATTCTCCTTCAGCAATTCTCTTACACATACGGCTTCTTCCGAAATGGCGTCGAGCTTCTTTTGCTCCACAGCAAGCTCAAACAAAGCGTCACCGTATGTCTTTGACACTAACTTTGCCATGTGCTCTCACCCATCTCATTCAATGCATCTTCAATTAACTTTTCCTGTCCGGCTTCGTCAATCGAGGATGCGATCACCTTGCCGGCCATCGCGGCTGCAACCGTGATAATCTCCTTCTTGACGTCATCCTTCATCTTGTCCCTCTCAAGGGCAATCTCTCTTTCGGCCCTCTCGCGGATTCGCACTGCCTCTTCTCCCGCCTCTGCGATGATTTCGTTCTCACGCTTTATGGCGCGCTTTCTTCCATCACTTAAGATGTCTTCCACCTCACGCTCCGCGTTCTTTAACTTCTCATCGTATTCGGCTTTCAGACTCATGGCATCTGCTTTGTCCTTCGCCGCGGTCTCCATCTCTTCTCTGACCCTGTCCTGGCGCTTCTTAATTAATGCCCGCGCCGGGTTAAATAACAGATAAGACAGCAGAACGAACAGGATAAAGACGTTCAGCGCCGTCAGACATGCGTCGGCAAGCAGCTGTGCGTCCAGTCCAAAGAGACGCTGTGTCAGCTTCTCCTCCTCCGCGCCCTGTGCAAGAAGAGTCATGCACGGAATTATCATTCCTGATATCATACCGCTCACTCTAAGACCTCCCTTCTAATAAATATTGATTTTAAATGAGGTCTTACAGCTTTCCAATCAGCGGATTTGCGAACAGAAGAATGATTGCAACAGCGAAACCGTAGAGACCGGTTGTCTCTGCAACGGCCTGTCCTAACAGCATCGTGGACATAATATTGCCCTTCGCTCCCGGATTGCGTCCTACCGCGGAAGCGCCAAAACCAGCCGCAATACCCTGGCCGACACCAGGTCCGATACCTGCGATCATCGCGATACCCGCGCCAATTGCCGAACATGCTAATACTAAACCCTGATCTGTAATCATAACTATTTCCTCCTTAAAAAATGGTAACTATGCGGGCAGTGCCCGCGTCATCCTTGAACAAACTGTTCAATAAAGCCATGCAAATTACCCGATCTCTATTCCTCGTCAAAGGTATTCGAGATAAATACCATGGTCAGCATACAAAATACATACGTCTGAATCGCTCCCGAGAACACGTCCAGATAGGCGTGCAGAAACGAGGGAATTACAATCAGAAGTACTTTTGGAAGCAGCCCGTACACCAGTCCGAGCAGAACCGTTCCGGATAAGATATTACCGAACAGACGCAGCGACATGGACAACGGCGTTGCTATCTCACCGATAATGTTAATCGGTGTCAGAATTGCGGGCTTGAACAGGTTCGTGATATGACTCATCTTCTGATACTTAAATCCATTATAATGGATGATGCAGAAGGTCATTAAGCCCAGCGCCAGCGTTACACCGTAATCCGCTGTCGGAGCACGCAGCCCGAACAAACCGCCCAGGTTGGCAAGCAGGATAAAGATAAAAATCGTTCCGATATAATTCGAGAACTTATATCCGTGCTTTTCTCCCATATTGGTACGAGTCAGGTTATCCACCGTCTCAACCATCAGCTCAATCACATTCAGAAATCCCTTCGGAGCCTTGTAAGGATCCGCTTTCTTTATGACGCGATTGGCTATGACAGCGAATATCAGAATCGCAAGGGTAATCAGCCACATTGCAATATGAGTCGTTGTAATCCAGACTTCCTGGCCGAATACTTCGTATTTCAGATATCCGTCCACGCCGATATTAACGCTCTGCGACAACATGACAATCCCCGGATTCGCAAAGACTGTTCCCACTTTCTCACCCTCCTTTTCTTAGTATTTTAAAGCTTAATTTATGAACAAGCGGCTGCAGATACGCGGCAAATTTCAGGCTTAAGACGCCCGCTGCCACTCCCAGTATGTGAAACACATTCGGGAGCAGCACTGCCGCCAACACCGCCAGTATCATCACTATCATTCGAAGCAAAGCACTTCGTTTTGTATAATTCACGGCCGCCTTTTCTTCCATATCAGCCGCCTTTCCCACGCATCGGGCCATATGCCCCGCCAACACCGCCGCGGCCGCACCGCCAAGCAGCGTTCCAAGCAGCCAGCTAAGCCAATTCGATGCGAAAATACATCCAACCACAGCAAACAGTACCGTACATACTCCGACTCCGATATAGAGTTCCCGAAGCGTTTGTTTTAATTCATCCACGCAAGAATCTCCTTTCTGACACACGTTTTCGTCAGGGCAAGTTCCCTTTCTTCAGGTCTTCCAAATATTTCAGTTCTGCGTCTTCTTTCTTCTTATCCTTTGCGTAAAACCCTTTTGTCAGCCGGTAAATATTGCGGAACGCCGCCATAATTCCAAGCACCATCAAAATAATGGTCCAATACCCGGTCCCAAGCTTCCCGTCAATCCATACTCCCGCGTACACACATAAAAATATCGGTACGAGAACGCTGATTCCAATCTGAGAAACCATGGTACCCGCGCGTACGATTTTTCTGGTCGATCTGCTCATGACGTCTCCTTTCCCGTTCCCCTCATGTTCCGGCGCCAAAAAATGCCGTCGTTCTGTTTTGTTTCATACAGTTTTTACCATTTTACCACACTTTTTTCACAAATGATAGATCAAATTCCATTTAATCTTAGCAACATCTTAACACTTATAGTAAGCAAATTATACTATCAAAACATATGTTTTGTCTAAACTAATAGAAATTTTGCATTTTTTTCATAAATCTACTGCAAATTTCCTTCAACTATGCTATACTGTACGAAAAGGAAGGAGGCACACAAGCTATGAAGCTGCCGGTCTTATACCGCAAGCGTTTTATCCCGAACGAGATCGTCTGCCTGAAGGACGATACCATTCTTCATTGTGACGACACTCTTATTATAACCAGCTGGCGCACTCTGAAACCGCGGCATGACATTGCCAGAGGAATTTCCGCATATTTTACAACAGAGGGCTTTAAGGTGAGCAAAGTCTACAACAGCAGGGACGAGCTTGTATACTGGTACTGCGACATCGTCCAGACCAGAAAGGATCCCGAACAGAATCAGATTATATTTGAGGATCTGCTCCTCGACGTAATTCTCAAACCGAACGGTGCTGTCCGGGTAATGGATATGGCGGAGCTTGCCGACGCGCTGGCAATCGGCCTGATTCCTTCCGATACCGCACAAAAAGCGCTGCGCACCGCCGATCACCTGCTCGATCTGATCGATGCAGGCCAGTTTGCCGCCTACATGGACATTGTAAACCACGCAGAAGCGAGCCGGATGGCCGTCTTGTAACCGTTCGTTCCGACAGCCGCCTCTCCGGCAGAGGCCTTTGTAACAGCAAGCTTTGTAACAACGTAGGAGGCAGATATTGTTCTGCCTCCTGTTCTTATCTCACTGCTATTCTTCTTCAATTAAGTTGATTCTTCTGATATGTCTCTCATCATTCGAGAACGGTGTATTCAGGAAGGTATCCACGATCTTAATCGCAAGTCCCGGTCCTACAATCCGTCCGCCCATGCACAGAATATTCGCGTTATTGTGCTGCCTGGTCGCCTCCGCGGAGAAGCAGTCGTGACAGAGCGCTGCGCGGATTCCCTTCACCTTGTTCGCGGCAATCGAGATTCCGATTCCGGTTCCGCAGATCAGGATTCCCTGCTCGCATTCGCCCTCGCTTACTGCCTTTGCTACTGCCTTCGCATACAGCGGGTAATCACAGGACTCCTTCGAATAGGTTCCAAAATCCTTATACGCAAGCTTCTTCTCCTCGAGATACTTAATGACCTCCTGCTTTAACTCATATCCGCCATGGTCACATCCTAATGCTATCATTCTTTTCTTCCTCGCTTTCTCTTGTATGTCTTATTCTGTCTTGTTCTGTCTTCCGGAATTACTCTTCCGCCAGCTTATATACCAGCTTTTTAATCAGCCTTGTCAGCTCCACATAACAGTCTTCATAGTCCATCAGGGTTCCGCCGTATGGATCCGTCACATCTCCATATTCTCCCACGAATTCCTTAAGCGTATACAGGTGTTCTGACATTCCAAAATCCTTCCTCACCCGTTCCCGCTGCGCCTCGGTCATCGTAAGCACCAGCGTTCCCTCTTCCAGATCCATAGCCCTAAGTCCCCTGGTCACATGATTATTCAGGTGAAGATTATGATTGGAAAGCACATTCTCCGCCTTCGGATTCACAGGCTCCGGAAATAATACTACCAGCCCACGCGACATCACTTCCTGCTCCGGCATAAGATTCCTTAAAATGGTCTCCGCCATAGGGCTTCTGCATGTATTTCCCGTACACAGGAATAAAATCTTTTGATACTTCTCCATTGCTGTCATCCCCTTTGCTACTGCGAAAGCTCTACCATCTGATACCCTGACGCCTTTAATAGACGGTTCATAATTGCCTGAGCAAGCGGCCCTTTATCAAAGCTCTCCGACAGAATCTTGGTAATGCCCAAATCATCGAATTCCCTCAGGCAGTCAAACAGATGGAGCGCCGCCTCCTCGTCATCGTCATGGGACCCCAAACGAAGCACCGTGCTGCACTGGTAGCGCTCCGCAGTCTCATCCGAGGCCAGAATTCCCACGCGCTCTCCATTGGCAGCATATTCTGCCGCAAGACTGTTAATCACAGCAATCACACGTTCCGCCGTTCCTTTATATATTACCATATCGCCTTTGGGTGCATAGTGCCGGTACTTCATTCCGGGAGCTCTTGCCACAATCGTGTCATCTTTTCTCCGCTTAAGCACCGCCTTATCATATTCCACCGCTCCGATCACCTCGGCAATCTGCTCCTTGGTAATGTAACCCGGCCTTAATATCAGCGGAACCGAAGAGGTCAAATCAACAATCGTAGATTCCAGTCCGATCGTTACGTGGCCTGCGTCCAGAATCATATCCACTCGTCCGTTCAAATCCGCGATTACATGCTCTCCTCGCGTCGTGCTCGGCCTTCCGGAACGGTTTGCGCTGGGCGCCGCGATATAGACTCCGGATTCTTTAATCAGCGCTCTTGCAACCGGATGTGACGGCATCCGAATTCCAACCGTCTCAAGCCCGCCGGTCGTCTCCTTGGGTACGATATCGCTCTTATTCAGGAGCATGGTAAGCGGCCCCGGCCAGAAATGCTCTGCCAGCTGATACGCCGTATCCGGAACCTCCTTTGCAAGCACCGTAAGCGCATCCAAATCCGCGATATGCACAATCAGCGGGTTATCACTCGGTCTTCCCTTTGCCGCATAAATCGCCGCAGAAGCATTCGGATCGAGAGCATTGCCTCCAAGCTCGTACACGGTCTCTGTCGGAAACGCAACAAGCCCGCCGTTCTGAAGGATTCTTGCCGCCTCCTTCAGCTGACCGCTCAATTCCTGATCCATCTCTATTCTCTGAATTATCGTCTGCACCTTACAAAACCTCTTTTCTAAGCTGTAATCCCGCTATCCATTAGTCTCTGGTATCTCCAATCCCTTCTATTATAGATCAAAGACATTTTCAATACAACAAAAAATTGTTTCGATATTCCAAAATTCCCAGATGCAGGGCAAATGCCACCTTCTCCTGGTACTCCTCCGACGCGAGCAGATCCGCTTCCTGCGGATTGCTCAGGAAGCCGCATTCTACGATAACCGTCGGACAGATTGACTTTTTGAGCATGTAATAGCTGTCATTCCCCTTGGCCTCCCGGTGATTCCCGTCGGCAAGCACGGATTTGAGCTGCTTTTGCAGGATCTCCGCCAGCACTTTCCCGTCCTCCGACCCGGTATAATAAAAGGTCTGAGCTCCCCGGCAGGCTTCATCCGGATAGCTGTTCTGGTGGATGCTTACCGTCAGCGCAGCTTTGCTTTCTTCAATCAAGCTGACCCGCTTTTTTAGATCATCCGCCTTCTTATTCGATGCGGCCGGGTCATAGAGACCGTCATCCGTCTCTCTGGTAAGAATTACCGTTACGTCATTCAGCTCCAGCAAAGCCTTCAGTCGATACGCGATCGCGAGATTAATAGCCTTTTCCTCAATCTGGTTCACCCCGACCTTCCCCGGATCCGTTCCGCCATGGCCGGGGTCGATCACTACAATGAATTCGTTCCCGGCATCTTCGCTCTCGTTCCCGACATCTTCGCTCTCGTTCGCAGCGTCCGTGCTTCCTGTTCCCATTACAGAGATACCATCGTCATCATTCTGCTCTGCAAGGCCTGCGGTTCCTGTTCCCTTTAGGGCTTCTTCGACTCCCTCTCCCGCCGCTGTCCCGGTATCCTCCGCCGTAATTCCATATTCCTCCAGCCAGTTCTTGAATCCCTCTTTTCTTTCTCCCGTGCAAAATACAACAGCCGCGCACAGGCACACGTATAATAAAAAGCTGGCATATTTCAAGGCTTTACCTCAAACTCTTCTTTTTACTATAGTATGTGCCCGGCGCGGCTTCCATTCCGGCAAATCGCCGTTGTCGTCAGTTCACATATTTTAAAATAACATTCCAGATCTCCGGAGTCTCAAATCCAAGCCTCCACGCAGCGACTCCCGCCACCTGCGCGCTCTGAATTGCCTTCAGCTTCTCTTCGATCGAACGCTCTTCCTCCTGCCACATCTTATATACCGCGCCGTCCTTCTCGTATTCGATGTAATACTGGCCGGTCTTGGAATCCCATACCGGCTCCGCACCGTATTTGCTGATGACGCTTTCTGCGCCTGCCATGGAGAGCGCTTCCGAGCTCAGAGATGTGCTTCCATCGATAGCCGTCTCCCGCCACAGTCTGGTGTAGAACGGAATTGCCATGATGATCTTTTCGGCAGGGACTTCCTTGGCGGTGTTCGCAAGCGCATCCTCAATATATGTGATGGACGAAACCGATCCGGCATTCTCTGACTTGCTGTGGTGCTCGTCATATCCCATGACTACAACGTAGTCTACGATCTCACCCTGTTCTTTTCTGTCGTAGAACGCGGTGTAGGAAGTCGGGACATAGTTGTCAACGGAAAGTACGATTCCGTTCGTGCGGCATTTGACAGAAAGCTCGCGCAGGAACTGAATGTAGTGAGGCCCGGTCTCCACGGTCAGGGATTCAAAGTCGATGTTGATTCCGTTCAGGCTGTATTTGATTGCGGCCGCCATGATCTCATTAACCAGACGTTCTCTGCTGGAGGTATGGCTTAATACCTCATAGGTATCGACATCGGGGTGGAAGTTATCAACCAGCGCCCAGACCTCGATTCCTTTTTCTTTCATCTTTGTCACGTATTCCTCGCTTGCGTAGGAGGAAAGAATTCCGTCCTCGCTTGCGATTCGAAACCATGTCGGTGAAATCGTCGTAACTCCTTTGGTATTCTCAAACAGCGACCAGACATTGCTGTTCGCTTCCTGGTTCGTTACCTGATGCCATACCAGATTGATTGTGTAGTCGCGTGTAATGCTTGTGTATTCCGGCGCTTCGTAATCGCTCTTTAGTGTCTCATAATAGGATTCGCTGATGTGCTTGGTCTGGACGTATCCGATGATACCGTCCGCTGTCATTACTTTTACAAATCCGTCCTGTTCCCGCTCGGTTGCCGCGTCGACATACAGGAGCTTGTCCCCGGGAGTGAGCGTCTGCAGAATCGGGTTTTTGATTGAGGGTCCGGTTCGCAGCATGGTCTCTTTTTTGACGTCGGAGTACAGGTAGTCTTCCCAGAGGTATTGTACGGTTATGCGATCCGGGTTCTCGTAATATTGATAGTCCATGTCGGAGTATTGTGTTACGAAGTCCGCTGCCAGGTAGACGGTATCTCCCTGGGTCTTTACGATCTGGTATTCACAGCTCTTTTTGTTCATGTTGACTGTGTATTCCGCTTTGCCTACCTCGACACGGATGATTTCGGTCGGGGTTGTGTAGGTCAGGATGTTCTCGTTCGCATCCCAGTAGAATCTGTGGTTGAACAGCTCGGTGACCATGTCGTAGCGGAGGTATACTTTGCCGTCAAATTTTTTGGCGGGTTCTTCGCATTGCTGATCGTGCAGGAAGATTAGGATGTCGCCTTCGGCTGCTTCGTAGTATTCTTCGAGAGGGATCTCCTCTTTGCTCGGGGTGTATTTTTTTATTAGGATGGCTGCGGCGGCGATTGCGATTACAAGCAGAATGAGTATGGTGCCGGCAGCGGCCAGTTTGGTTCGTTTTTCCATGGGGTGCCTCCTGAGGGGTGCTTGGGTGAATAGGGGATGAACGGGCGCGTTCTTTGCGCCCATCACAAGTTGAGACTATTATACCATGTGCACTTCGTTCCCATGGCATTCGCCGTGGGCGACCCATGGCCATTCGGCCGGTATAATGTCTGATGACATTATACCATGTGCACTTCGTTCCCATGGCATTCGCCGTGGGCGACCCATGGCCATTCGGCCGGTATAATGTCTGATGACATTATACCATCTCTCTGCCTCGGAGTCACGTGTTATTTCGACTTTTTTTGCGTTTCTTTTGCGTTTTTTGGCGTTGGTGGGGGAGAGCCGAAGGGTATGAGGGTACTGGCTTCGGGTTTGTGGTTGGTTTTCTCCCCCACTGACTGCCTTTATTTTCCTGTTTCCTTTACTTTGTTGAATTCTACCGCTATTATTTTTCCATCCTGGTTGCCGGTGTAGTTCTTCATATAGGTGGTGTATCCGGTGTTCTCCAGCACCATGTCGATCTCGATGGGGCTTTCCGCTTCGTCGTAGTCTTCCCCGTCGATTACAACGTCAATCCCCTGTTCCAGGAATTGCCGGATCTCCTGGAGCAGGGCTTCTCTGTAGTATAAGACCCGCTTTCTCATGTGTTCCCTCCCCGCTGTTTTTCACACTTTGTTCGAATCGGCAGTCCGGTTTTTATTACCGGTGTTCCGATATGGGCTCCGGGCAAAATCAGGTGCACAGCGGCTTTCTTTGTATGAAAGCCGTTCCTGCCCCTTTCGGGATTGTTCCTGCAGGAATATCGTTCTTTTTTGTTCGGATAAGGAAGGAACATCTGTGATATATCATAATTCTTCCTCTTGCCGATTCTGACCGTTCCATTCGTCGCTTCCCTTTTGCGATGATGCTTGCTTCTTCTCCTCAGTAAATACATCCGTTAAAAGGGTCTGCCTGATGTCGAGACAAAGAGCTAATCTTTGCCGGGCCCTCACGTCGGGCCCGTCCGCCTCCGCGGTCTTCCTGATGCGTTCAAAAAAGCCTTGCAAACCATTCTTCCAGCTCCTTCGTCCCCTCCAGGACGGAGGCCGCAGGGGGCATCTCATGTATGCGCACTCCTTTTTGCTCAAACTTACCCGACCGGATTCCTCCCGGCGTTCTCACGTAATTCCAGTCCTCAGTCAGGCCCACTCCATCCATCGTCTCAAAATATGCCGTCCAGTCCTGCTCTCTCCATGGCACGCCGCTTCCTATCACGAGCTTTTCCTGGCAGCGCAGCAGTTCTTTCTTCATCCGTTCTCCGCTGCCCAGATCCAGTATCAGGTAATCATACCCGCGATTATACAGGGACAGGGCTCTTTCCTCCGTTATGTTCTTCCAGAAATCCACGCCCCGTATCGTAAAGACCTCTTTCGTATCGGTGTCTTCATCCGTGCCAAAATACCAGTCTTCCAGCTTCTCAAAGTCCTCTTTTCCGCTCATCTCCAGTATTGCCACCGATACTTTTCTTCCCCATCTTTTTTTCAAAGACAAAGCCAGTCCGATTGCCGTACAGGTCGTTCCTGCCATCCGGTGTATTCCATATACGCCGATCCGCCCCTTCTTTGGCTGCCCCTTTCTCCCTCCTTTTATCCCGTCGTCCGTTCCTTCAGGCATCTTTCCTCGCCTTCCCGAAAAATCCGAATCCCTGGTTATTCGATTATCCGTCCGTGCTCTGCGGCATTTCGCAGCGGCTTCCAGCAAATCTCTTCTTAATTCCGACACGGCAGCGTAACGACCGGATGGGTCCTGTGCCGTACATGTGTCCAGTATTTTCTCAATTCTGACCTGACCAGTCCGGATATGCCTCCGTCCCCAATGAACCGGAACCGGCCCATTCGGGTTGGTATTCCGTCCGCAATTCTCTCCGGATCTTTCCAACATCCAGCGTATCAGCATGCCTATGGCGTAGATATCCGTCCGTTCGGATACCCGTCCGCCCTCCCGTAATTCGGGCGCCGCATATCCGGGTGTTCCGAATCCATACCGCCGTTCCTTTGCCTCCTCAGCCGGCACGGCCGTTCCAAAGTCCACAAGAGACAGACAATGTTCGGATACCAGAATGTTCTCAGGCTTTAAATCAAGATAAAGCAATTGGTTCTCTGAAGAATGCAGATATTGCATTATATCGCAGATTTGTACTGCGAACTCCAAGATAAGTTTTTCTGAAAGCCCTTCGCCGCGCGCGCAAAAGGCTTTAAGAGATTCGCCCTCCATGTATTGTTCCACAAGAATCAGGTACTCCTCATCCTCCAGAACGTCGTATAACGCCGGAATACACGGATGCTTCAGACATTTTAGAATTCCGGCTTCCTTTTTCAATTCCCCGTAATAAGGGACCGCCTTCTTCAGGCGCTTCAGAATCCGGTAAGTATGCAGTATAGTATGTTCCGCAAGAAAGACCTCTCCGGTGCTGTTCCTGCTCAGGGTCCGTAATACTTTGTACTTCTCGTACAGGATTGTATTCTCCATTCTTTCCTTTCCCTGCCGGTGCCGATTGCTGCATGCCTGCCGTCCGGATAATCTGTCTTTATTATATCGGTCGAAATCCGGTTTTGCAATCCCCAAATCTCGCTCCGGGCATACAATCGAAGCGCGAATTTTTATGGATTTTCGACAAAAAAATCCTCGATTTTTTTCGTTTTTTCTTTGATTATGCAATTTCGTTTTTATGCATTTTTAACGAATTCTGTGGTTGACTTCTCACATATTTTACTATATACTTTGAATACAGACTGATGCCTGCACTTAGCTTAAGCAGCGGCCTGCTTCTTAATATCGCGGACATCTGCTGAGATAACAAGGATTTTTAACTGCTAATTTGCGCTTGACAGCCGGGTTACCGACGGCCGGCAGGAATGAGGTTTATATGAAGATTGAAAAGATTAGCGATACCCAGATTCGCTGTACATTAAATAAAGACGACTTAATCGAACGGGAGCTCAAGCTCAGCGAGCTTGCTTACGGCACGGAGAAGGCCAAGGCTTTGTTCCGCGACCTGATACAGCAGGCTTCCTATGAATGCGGCTTCGACACCGATGATCTTCCGCTTATGATAGAGGCAATTCCGGTATCTCCGGAATGTCTGGTATTAGTTCTGACCAAAGTAGAGGATCCGGAAGAACTCGATACCCGCTTTTCCAATTTCACTCCTTACGGTGATTCCGATGAGGATTCCGAGTCCGATTCGCCCGCAGGGAATGCGTATGCGGATGAGATTCTCAACTGTTTCGATAAGCTGGGACATATGCTGGATACCAATAAGAAAGAGAACTCACAGACCGAGGAAAAGCCTGCGGATAAGAAACGCAAGAAGCCGCAGGCGCAGAAGGCAGCAAGACCTTCCATTACGATTACGGCCACGCTTGCGAAGGTATACTCCTTCCAGTCACTTTCCGAAGTCTCTGCGCTCTCGGCTGTAATCGCACCGTTTTATCGCGGCAAGAGCATTCTGTACAAGGATCCGGTTCAGGCCCGTTATTATCTTGTGCTTCACATATCGAATCATACACCGGAGGATTTCAATAAGGTCTGCAACATCGCTTCAGAATACGGGACCGCCGAACAGACGAATTACGCGAGTCTTCCCTATTATGAGGAACATTACGAAACTGTGATTCGTTCCGGAGCCGTTGAGATTATGAGCAACTTCTAATTGGAAATGCATACAGCGGAGCCTCTCTCAGGGAGCTCCGCTGTATCAGTATCTGTTTATTTTACTTCAGAACGCCGTTGATATCGTCTGCAGATCAGCTTACTTCAGAACACTGTTGATATCGTCTGCAGATCAGCTTACTTCAGAACAGCGTTGATATCGTCTACGAGCTTGTCCACATCAAGTCCATGAACCATTGCTGCTTCCTCAAGGGACTCAGCCTGCGCGGACGGGCAGCCAAGGCAATGCATTCCTGCGTTCAGCAGAACCGGAATAACAGCCTGGTCAACGCGGATAAGCTCTCCAATCGTCATATCCTTTGTAACCTTAGCCATGACAAATACCTCCTTTTATACTTATGGAATTCACTATACTCCAAATCCTGATATTCGTCAAGGATTTGTTTTTGTTCCCCGAAGTTTCCTCTTCTCTTAAAAAGGACTTGTATTATTTTGAATTTTATATTAAAATGTAAGAAACCAAATAAAAAGGAGGAGACTGACTATGGCACGCGTTATTTCCGATGAATGCTTAAGCTGCGGAACCTGCGAGGCAGAGTGCCCCGTAGGTGCTATTTCCCAGGGAGATGGCAAGTATGTTGTTGACGCTGATTCCTGCATCGATTGTGGTGCTTGTGAAGCTGCTTGTCCTGCAGGCGCTATTTCCGAGGGCTGATAGATCCAAAGCTCCGCATAGTTTGCGGCAAAAGGGAGACCTTATCCGGAGTTCCGGAATAAGAGTCTCCCTTTTCGATTGTTCTTTTCACTTGGCACTGCGCTTTGCAAACAGTCCCTTACGCTTTTTCTTTTCTCTGGCCGCCGCTGTCTGCGCCTTTCCCTGCTGGTATTCCCGAATTGTCTGGTCCAGCTGCCGATACCGTTCCTCTTCCTTCTCTTCCTGAATGCGCATCAGATAATCCATCTCCTTGATTACCTTCTCCGACACGGATTCGCTGACCGCTCTGGTCAGACGCCCGTTATTGCTTACGACTGCATCTGATACGATCCCCCCCATAATTTCTCGGAATTTAAGGAGCTTTTCTTCCTGCGTCAGAGCCGCATCCGGAATTCCCGTCTGTACGGTCTCCCCTTGGTTCCCCTCTTTTGCGGCCGCGACTTCCGGAAGCGCAGGCGCACAGTGCTCCGAATTCTTCTCCGCAGATATTTTTTCCGCAGGCTGAACTCTCTTCATGCCCTGGGTTCTTTCTGCGGCCTGAGCTCCTTCTGCGGCCCGGGCGACTTCCGCAGCCCGAGTTTCTTCCGCGGGCTGTATCCTTTCCGCGGGCTGGGCTCCTTTCGTTCCCTGTGCTCCTTCCGTCGGCATTCCCCCGGTTCCGGACGCGCTTGTGTCCTTCCCGCCAACCGGTCCGAGTCCCGTCACAAGCTCCAGCTGCTCCCGTAAGCTCAACAGCTTCCCCGGCTCCAGCTGCTCGATTCGTTCAATCTCCGGCAGTATCATCTTTATCAGCTTCAGCTGATACCCCTGATCCTTCAAACGCTTTACCGCGCGCATGGTCTCGATATCAACCTCTCTGTAATAGCGGTGTCCCATTTCATTCCTTGGTATATCCATTTCCAATTCTTCTTCCCAGTATCGTAACACGTGTGATTCCACGTCAATCTGCTTCGCAGCGTCCGAAATCATATAACGGGTCTCGTCCATATCGGCCTCCTTAAATATGTAAATATTTTACATTTATTATAAAATTTGCGGACGAGCATTGCAAGTAAGGTAAGAATGGTTCTGAATATTTCGATTGACAAAAAAAGACAGGGCAGAGCATAAATCACCATGCTCTATCTGCCCTGTCCTTTCGAACTTTCCAGATTAACAAATTTGGTATACTGAGCCTGCCAGCCAAGCTTTACGGTACCTGTAGGGCCGTTGCGCTGCTTGCCGATAATAATCTCAGACACACCGGCCTCCTCAGAATCATGATTATAATAGTCATCACGATAAATGAACATAACAACGTCCGCATCCTGCTCGATCGCACCGGACTCTCGAAGGTCGGAAAGCATCGGCCGCTTATCCGGACGCTGCTCAACCGCACGGGAGAGCTGGGAGAGCGCAATTACCGGGCATTTGACCTCACGGGCCAGCGCCTTTAAGGAACGCGAAATCTCCGAAATCTCCTGCTGTCTGGATTCAGTCTTCTTGCCCCCCGACATCAGCTGCAGGTAGTCGATGATAATCAATCCCAGGTTATGCTCCAGCTTGAACTTTCTGCACTTCGAACGCAGCTCGGCAATCGAGATACCCGGCGTATCGTCGATAATCAGATTTGACTCACCGATCGCTCTTGCGCTCTCCATGAGCATCGCCCAGTCCTCATCCTGCAGATCACCGGTTCGGATCGCCTGGGAGTCCACCTTGGAATGCATGGAAAGAATACGGTTCACCAGCTGGTTCTTCGACATTTCCAAACTGAAAATAGCGGTTGTAATGTGGGAACGGACAGCAACGTATTCTGCAATATTCAGAACGAACGCCGTCTTACCCATGGAGGGACGTGCCGCAATTAGAATCAGATCCGAGGGCTGCAGTCCCGAAGTCTTATAATCAAGGTCATAGAACCCGGTCGCAATACCGGTTACACTGCCTTTGTTCTTGGAAGCCGCCTCGATCGACTCAAGAGACTGCAGCACAATATCCTTGATGCTGACAAAATCCCCGCTTCCCTTGTTCTGCACAATGTCAAATACCTGCTTCTCGGTATCCTCCAGAACCTGCTCCACCTTCTCCTTATCCAGATAGCAGGTATTCGTAATTCCTTCCGTCACCTTAATCAGCCGGCGCAGAACCGCCTTATCGCTGACAATCTTCGCGTAATGTCTGACATTGGCCGAAGTTGGCACAGCCCGAAGCAGAGCCCCGATGAATTCGAGGCTGTAGATCTCCGGAGGTACATCCTTTTCCTTTAATTTATCCTGCAGAGTTACCAGATCAACCGGCTTTCCTTCATTGAAGAGCTCCACCATTGCGTCAAACAGAACTCCGTATTGATGCTCATAAAAATCATCTGAGCTCACAATCTCGGATGCGGCAATGATGGCGTCCTTATCCATGATCATGGAGCCGATTACCGACTGCTCTGCCTCCGCACTGTGCGGAGGAATCCGTTTGATAAGCGCTTCATCCATAAAAATTATACTCCCTCAACGCGCACCGTCAGCTCCGCCGTAACCTTTGCGTGAAGCTTTACCGGAATCGTATACGTTCCCATATTCTTAATCGGATCGTTAAGAACCATCTTCTTCTTATCAATGTCGAAGCCAAACTGCTCCTTTAACGCGGCTGCAATCTCCTTCGTGGATACGGAGCCGAACGTTCTTCCGTTCTCGCCGGTCTTGATGGTAAGCAGAACCTTCTTGCCCTCAAGCTCCTTCGCAAGCTTCTGTGCTTCCTCCAGAATCTCCTTCTGACGCTTCTCCTCCGCCGCCTTCTGCAGCTTCAGGTCGTTCAGATTCTTCGGCGTTGCCTCCAGCCCCAGCTTCTTGGGCAGAATAAAATTCCTTGCGTAGCCGTCGCTCACCTTAACGACCTCGCCCTTTTTTCCTAATGCCTTTACATCCTCTAATAAAATTACCTGCATCTTATATATCTCCTTCCTGTGTCATGGCGGCCAGCACATCCTTCACCTTCTGCATAGCCTCTTCCACGGAACAATCCGTGAACTGAGCTCCGGCCATACTCATATGTCCGCCGCCTCCTAATTTTTCCATTACAACCTGCACATTCACCTCGTCAATGGAACGCGCGCTTACAAATATCTTGCCGTTATACTTCGTAAATACAAAGGACGCCCGGATATTCGTAACATTCAGCAGTTCATTCGCCACCTGCGCTCCCGTAATCGTCGGGCTCTCCACTCCCTCACTCTCACACTCGGTAAGCGCATAATAATCCAGAAATACTTCCACATTCGCAATCGCTCTGGACTTCACCTTGAATTCGACCATCTCCGTGCGGAACGCCTTGCGGATTCTTGTCACATCCGCGCCGTTCCTCCGTAAGAATGCCGCAGCCTCGAACGTTCTGACGCCGGTCTTGGTTAGGAAGTTATTCGTATCAATCATAATTCCGGCATACATCGCGTCGGCCTCTGCCTGACGAATCTTAAGTCCCTCTCCGATATACTGCAGGATCTCCGCGACCATCTCACAGGCGGAGGACGCATACGGCTCAATATAAGAAAGCACCGCGCCTTCAATCGCCTCTCCGGTCTGCCTGTGATGATCCAGAACCACTACCGTTCTCGTCTTGTTCAGCAGCTCGCTGCACTCTGTAATGCTCGGGCGATTCACGTCCACAACAACCAGCAGCGTATTGGCGTCCACCACTTCAAGCGCCTGCGCGCTCTTTAAGAACATATCCTCCTCATAATCCGGATTGCTGAGGAACCGGTTAATCATCGGACGAACCGAGGTCGTAATGTCATTAATTACAATATAAGCCCGTTTATTCAAGGTCTTTGCAATTCGATACACACCGATCGCCGCACCGAACGAATCCACATCGCCGATGGAATGGCCCATAATCACGACCTTATCCTTCGCCTCCACGAACTCCTTAAGCGCATGTGCCTTCACTCTGGCCTTTACTCTTGTATTCTTCTCAACCTGAACACTCTTGCCTCCGTAATAATAAATCTTATCATTCTCTCTGACAACCGCCTGATCACCGCCTCTTCCAAGCGCCAGATCAATCGCCGCACGCGCTGCCTCATAACTTCTCGTACAGGAATCCATATTCACGCCAAGGCCGATACTAATCGTAACCGACATCTCATTCCCGATATTCACAGCGCGCACATCCTCCAGAATTGAGAACTTATTCGTCTGAAGCTGGGACAAATACTTCTGCTGGAACACAAAAATATACTTATCCTTCTCAAGCTTCTTAATAATCGCGTCAATCTCCTGCATATACTTATTAATCTTACGATCTACAAGCGCAATCAGCAGCGACCGTCTCACCTGATCGATGCTCTCGAGCGCCTCCTCATAATTATCAATGTACAAAAGCCCCGTGATCAGCTTCTGATCCTGATTCTCCTTCTGCAGCTGCATAATCTCCGTCTCATCATACAGATACATCGCGATCAGCGCACTCGGACTCGCCCCCTCAGACGCCTCCGAATCAAAGCTCCAGGTCACATCCTCCTCAAAATCCGGTGACATCACCCTCCTCAGCACCACCTTATAATTACACTCCTCAAGCTTCACATGACACACCGTATCATTCTCATCCTTCGGGAGCACATCCCTTGTAATATCCGGGAACACACTTGCAATCGATCGCTTCACCACATGCTCCGAATCCAGAATATCTCGGAACTCATCATTCCCCCAGAGCATATGCCCATCCGAATCCAGAATCGCATACGGAATCGAAAGCTCCTTTAAAAGCTTTCTCTGCACCTGCCCGTAACTGGCCGCGAACCGCACCATATCTCTGACAATCAACGGCCTCTTCATTAAATACATACTTAGCGCGAGCATCAAATACAGCAACGTAAAGCACACCCCGATTGCAAACGACCTCTTATCCACCAGATACAGACACCCATCCAGCACACACAACAGAATTGTCATATACAACGGCCAACACAAATACGCCCTCAGCGCGCCCTTTAACTTTAACTTTCTCTTCATACTCAATCACAACTCCTTGCCAAAGCTGAATCGTTCCAAACCACACATTTCCCAGCCCAAAACCAGCCAGCCTTGCCTTCATTATACCATCTTTCCCACAAAAGTAAAAGAGAAATATTTAAAACCTCCCCAACCGTTCGCTTTTCCATATACTATCTCTTCAATCCCCGCTTCAAACGTATATTCAGCCCCTCTCCGGGGCAAAAAAAAAGAGCCTCCTTGGCTCTCTCCACCTCATATCAATCCCCAACGGCATGATGCAGCGTCCGCCGCCATCGCCCAAAGCACTTGTGATGTCAGGCACAGTAAGCTGTGCCTGGGGAAGGCGCAATGAAATTGTGCCTTCCCCAGCGCTTCCGGTACTTCTGCCGCGCAAAAGTACGAACTTATTAATCCATTGTGTAAGGCATTAAAGCAATATGTCTTGCTCTCTTAACAGCCACGGTCAACGCTCTCTGATGCTTTGCGCAGTTACCGGTAATTCTTCTGGGAAGAATCTTACCTCTCTCAGATACGTATCTCTTCAGCTTATTAACGTCCTTATAATCAATGCCTGCGCCAGTCTTATCTGCGCAAAATACACATACTTTCTTTCTTCTGCGGGTAACGCGTCTCTTCATCATAGAATCGCCCTTGTCGCCCTTTTCAGCATTCTTATTGAACGGCATGATATTTCCTCCTTATCCGATTAAAAATTATGCATACCCTTTAGTTAAAGGGCAGTTCTTCATCAATACCATCCGGTATATTCATGAAACCGTCCGCAGCAGCTGCTGCACTCGGCTGAGGCCTCTGGTACTGCTGATATCCGCCTTCCGCTCCGCTTGTCTGTGCATTGCCTGCACTTGCATTCTTGCTTTCAGCGAATTCCGATTCTTCTACTACAACTTCCGTTGTGTAGACCTTCTGTCCGTCCCGGTTCGTATAGCTTCCGGTCTGGATTCTTCCGGTAACCGCAATCTTGGTACCCTGTCTCAGATACTTCTCAGCAAATTCCGCCGACTTGCCGAATGCAACGCACGAAATGAAATCCGCGTCCTGCTCGCCCTGTCTCTTAAATCTGCGGTCAACCGCCAGCGTATATCTGGCAATCGCGAGAGAATTCTCTCCCTGAGAATATCTTACCTCGGGATCCCTGGTGAGTCTACCCATTAAAATTACTTTGTTCATAGGATTCCCTCCTAATTATGCGTCCCGTCTAATGCATAAAAATCTGATTACGTTGTCCATGATACGAACTCTCTGCTCGATTTCGTTCGGACAAGTAGAATCAGCATCGAACTGGATGAAATAGTAGTTGCCCTCTTTCATCTTCTGGATCTCATATGCAAGTCTCTTCTTGCCCCAGTCATCCACGTTCGTAACAGTACCGCCAAATCTGGCGATCAGATTCTTCACGTTCTCAACGACTGCAGCTCTTGCATCATCCTCGATCTTTGCATTAACAACTAAGGCTAATTCGTAGTGATTCATAGTTGCCTGCACCTCCTTCTGGTCTTTGGCCCTCTCCCTCCGCTCGCGGCGAAAGAGCAAGGAATCATTATTTTGATATATCACAAGGTAACATTATAACATGTCCCAAATTAGATTGCAAGTACTTTTTTCGGGAATTTTCGCTTCAGTGACTATAATATTTTATCAAAAAATTATCACTTCCGATTGACAACGGCATATTATGATGGTATAATGTAAGACAATTTAATCAACTAAACCGTTGAAGCGGAGATAACGGCGATGATGCCTTTACAGAGAGCCCGTGATGCTGAGAGTCGGGTAAGAAACAATTCGTCAAATGGACCGCTGAGGGTGCAGTCAAATGCGATCATTCGCAAAGTATTCTGCAACGTGTTGGCATACGTCAGTTGCCGGGGATATGTCGGTATCCTGCTAAGCGCATGGTTTGTTCCATGAATTCAAGGTGGCACCGCGGATAAGGTATTTATTCGTCCTTGACAGAAAGTACTTTCTGTCAGGGGCGTTTTTTTATTTTGACGGAAGCCGACGGAAGTTGCAGCTGACGCGGGTGCACAGGACCCCTGTGTACTGCAAGCGGAACTCTTTGATCTTTCCTCACCTCTCTGACAGAACCCCGCAGGCCGGCATGTTCCGGTCTGACATCGTATCAGCCTGACAGCTCATATCCTTACGCTTACGGCAAGAATGGAGGTTTTTATGAAGATTTCACCGACCCGGAACGAAGTAACCAAAATCGCTGCTGCCGGAACCTACAAGGTACTTCCGGTCAGCTGTGAGATTCTCTCGGATA
The DNA here is from genome assembly GCA_017623215.1 of Lachnospiraceae bacterium. Lineage (GTDB taxonomy): Bacteria > Bacillota > Clostridia > Lachnospirales > Lachnospiraceae > Caccomorpha. The sequence goes on from JAGAPO010000016.1 coordinate 23,967, forward strand.
TCTGTACGCCCATTGAGGCAATGAAGATTCTCAAGAACATATCGACCCACTGCTATATGCTGGAATCGGTCGCCGAGAACGAAAAATGGGGACGCTACACCTTCCTGGGCTTTGATCCCAAACTGGAAATCACCTGTATGAACGGAGAGATGAAGATCGGAAATGTGACCGTTTCAACGAATCATCCGTCCGCCCTCCTCCGCCAGATCCTCGCGGACTACCAAAGTCCCCGTTTTGATTATCTGCCCTCCTTCACCGGCGGGCTGGTCGGATATTTTTCTTATGATTATCTTGGCTACAGCGAACCGTCCGTCCGAGCCAGCGTCCAGGACACAGAGGCATTCAAAGATGTGGATTTGATGCTGTTTGACAAGGTAATCGCCTTTGATAATTTCCGCCAGAAGATCATCCTCATCGTCAACATGCCGCTAAATGACCCGGATACCGGATACAACAAGGCGGTCCGGGAGCTGAAGCAGCTTTGCGAGCTGCTGAAAAACGGGGAAAAGAAGGAAGATGCGAGCGGACATTTAACCGGCGAGGTCACACCGCTGTTCGACAAAGAGACCTACTGCGGCATGGTAGAAAAGGCAAAGCATTACATCAGAGAGGGCGACATCTTCCAGATTGTGCTTTCCAATCGCCTTTCGGCACCATTTGAAGGAAGTCTTCTGAATACCTACCGGGTGCTTCGCACCATAAACCCGTCCCCGTACATGTTCTATTTCTCAGGAACCGACGTGGAAGTCGCCGGGGCCTCTCCGGAGACACTTGTGAAATTGGAGGATGGCGTGCTTCATACCTTCCCTCTGGCTGGAACAAGACCAAGGGGGAAGACCGACGAGGAAGATAAAGCTCTGGAGGCCGAATTGCTTGCCGATAAAAAGGAGCTTGCCGAACACAACATGTTAGTGGATCTCGGCAGAAATGATCTTGGCAAGATCAGCCGGTTCGGCACCGTCCAGGTCGAGACTCTGCATTCCATTGAGCGTTATTCCCATGTCATGCATATCGGTTCCACCGTCAGAGGGGAGATTCGGGAGGAATTCGATGCGCTGGACGCGATTGAAGCCGTGCTTCCCGCCGGAACCCTCTCGGGCGCACCGAAGATCCGGGCCTGCCAGCTGATTGGAGAGCTTGAGAACAACAAGCGAGGCATCTACGGCGGCGCAATCGGATATATTGACTTCACCGGAAATATGGACACCTGCATTGCCATCCGAATCGCCTACAAGAAGAACGGCAAGGTATTTGTACGAAGCGGAGCCGGAATCGTGGCCGATTCCGTTCCGGAAAAGGAATTCGAAGAATGTATCAATAAGGCAAAGGCGGTTGTCAATGCTCTAAAACTTGCAGAGGAGGCGGATCTATGATTCTATTGATTGATAACTACGACAGCTTTTCCTATAATCTCTACCAGCTCATCGGCGAAATCAATCCCGATATCCGGGTGATCCGCAACGATGAAATGACGGTGGAGGAAATAAGGCGTCTGAACCCCGACCACATCATTCTTTCCCCCGGCCCCGGAAGACCGGAGGATGCCGGCATTATCATCGAAGCGGCAAAGACTCTCGGAAAAGAGATTCCCACGCTTGGTGTCTGCCTCGGCCATCAGGCAATCTGCGCGGCGTTCGGTGCGACTGTCACCTATGCCAAAGAGCTGATGCACGGCAAACAATCGGAGGTTCGCTTCGACTTAAGCTGTCCGATCTTTCGGAACTGTCCGCAGACAGCCCCGGTCGCACGGTACCACTCCCTTGCCGCAGACGCCGCGACTATCCCTGAATGCCTGATCATCACCGCCCGGACAGCCGACGGCGAAGTAATGGCGGTGCAGCACAAAGATTACCCTATCTACGGCGTCCAGTTCCATCCGGAATCCATCATGACTCCGAACGGGAAGCAGATGCTGGAAGCTTTTATTCACCTGAAACACATTTGACCACAGAAAGGAGCTTACTGCTATGATTAAAGAAGCCATCGTAAAAATCGTAAATAAACAGGACCTCACCTACGACGAAGCCTATGCCGTCATGAATGAAATCATGAACGGTGAAACTACCCCCACCCAGAACGCAGCCTTCCTCGCCGCCCTCTCCACCAAGAGCGCAAGAGCGGAGACCACGGACGAGATTGCCGGCTGCGCCGCAGCCATGAGAGATCACGCAACCCGCGTGGAGACCGATATGGACCTGTTCGAAATCGTCGGAACAGGCGGTGACAATGCACACAGCTTCAATATCTCCACCACTGCCGCTCTTGTCGCGGCGGCAGGCGGAATCAAGGTAGCAAAGCACGGCAACCGTGCCGCGTCCTCCAAGTGCGGAACGGCGGACTGCTTAGAGGCGCTCGGCGTCAACATTCAGCAAAGCCCGGAGCGCTGCAGGGAACTCCTTTCGGAAGTCGGCATGTGCTTCTTCTTTGCGCAGAAATACCACACCTCCATGAAATACGTGGGAAGCATCCGCAAAGAACTCGGGTTCCGCACCGTATTCAATATCTTAGGTCCCTTAACCAACCCCGGCAGTCCGAAGCTTCAGCTTTTAGGCGTATACGACGAATATCTGGTGGAGCCGCTGGCGCAGGTTCTGATCAGCCTCGGCGTTACGCGCGGCATGGTAGTATACGGCCAGGATAAGCTGGATGAAATCTCCGCAAGCGCGCCCACCACGGTCTGCGAATTCAAGGACGGGTGGTTCAAATCCTACACCATGACCCCCGAAGACTTCGGTCTTCCGCGCTGTGAGAAGTCCGACCTAACCGGCGGAACTCCCCAGGAAAATGCGAACATCACATTAGCGATTCTTGGCGGCGAACAAGGCCCCAAGCGGAACGCCGTTCTACTGAACGCCGGTGCCTCTCTCTATATCGGAGGAAAGGCGGATACGATGAAGGACGGAATCGCTCTGGCAGCCGACCTAATTGATTCCGGAAAGGCGCTTGATACCCTGAAACACCTGATTGAAGTCAGCAACCGCGCGGAGGATACGATATGACCATCTTGGATCAGCTTGCGGACCACGCAAAGGAACGCGTCGCGCAGGCCAAAAAGAAGCTGCCGCTTTCCGAACTAAGGCAAAAGGCTCTCTCTCTTCCCAAAGGCGACTTTCCCTTTGAGCGCTCCTTGCGAAAGCCCGGAATGTCCTTTATCTGTGAATGCAAAAAAGCCTCTCCCTCCAAGGGCCTGATTGCTCCGGATTTTCCTTATCTTTTGATTGCAAAGGAGTATGAGGCGGCGGGAGCCGACTGCATCTCCGTCCTCACCGAACCGAGATGGTTTCTCGGCAGTGATCAATATCTGAAAGATATTGCAGAGGCCGTCTCCGTTCCCTGCCTGCGCAAGGATTTCACCGTGGACGAGTATATGCTCTACGAAGCAAAGCTTCTCGGTGCGTCGGCAGCGCTGCTGATCTGCTCCATTCTTTCAAAGGCGCAGTTACAAGAATACATCGACATCTGCAAAAGCCTCGGGCTTTCGGCTCTTGTGGAAGCACATGAGGAATCCGAGGTTATAACAGCACTTAACGCCGGCGCCGGGATCATCGGAGTCAACAACCGCAATCTGAAGGATTTTACGGTGGATACCGGTAACAGCGGACGACTCCGAGAATTGATTCCGCGGGATGTGCTGTTTGTCTCCGAAAGCGGAGTAAGGACCGGCGAAGATGTGAGAAAGCTTCAGGAGATCGGCGCTGACGCAGTGCTGATCGGGGAAACCCTGATGCGTGCTCCCGACAAAAAGGCAAAGCTTGCCGAGCTTCGAGGTGCGCTATGACAAGAATTAAGCTCTGTGGTCTGACCAGAGAATGTGATATCGAAGCCGCGAACGAATTAGCCCCGGATTATATCGGATTTGTATTTGCAAAAAAAAGCAGGCGCTGTCTTTCCCCCGAGCGCGCGGCAGAATTGATGCGGCTGCTCGACCCCTCGATTACCGCTGTCGGCGTCTTCGTAAACGAAGCTCCGGAGACGGTTGCCGGACTTTTGAATCGCGGAATCATCAATATAGCCCAGCTTCACGGAGGCGAGGACGAACGCTATATCAGACACCTGCGCAGCCTTACCGACAAACCGCTCATCCAGGCCTTCCGCATGGATACGGCGGACGATATCGCTCCTGCCGTAAGCAGCCCGGCCGATTATATCCTGCTTGATTCCGGAACCGGCGGAACGGGAACCCCATTTGACTGGAGACTGACAGAAAAGATTGCAAGACCCTATTTTCTCGCGGGCGGCCTGGATGCCGGAAATGTAGGAGCTGCTGTCTCATTCCTTCGGCCTTATGCTGTGGACGTAAGCTCCGGTATTGAGACGGACGGCTTAAAAGACAAGCTGAAAATGACAGAATTTGTGCGCGCGGTTCGCGGCGCGGCAGGAAGAATCGAATAGTCCTCAAGAAAAGCAGGATACTTATCATGAACCTTACAGGAAAGGAAGAACGATTATGACGAATCCAAACGGAAGATTTGGCATTCATGGCGGCCAGTACATCCCGGAGACGCTGATGAATGCGGTAATAGAACTGGAGAACGCTTATAATTACTATAAGAACGATCCGGATTTCAACAAAGAGCTGACTGCACTTTTTAACGAATATGCCGGACGACCGTCCCGGCTTTACTATGCCGGAAAGATGACCAGGGATCTCGGCGGCGCAAAAATCTATCTGAAGCGGGAGGATCTGAATCACACCGGCGCTCACAAGATCAACAATGTGCTGGGTCAGGCGCTGCTTGCCAAAAAAATGGGAAAGACAAGGCTGATTGCGGAGACCGGTGCCGGTCAGCACGGTGTTGCAACTGCAACCGCCGCCGCGCTGATGGGAATGGAATGCGTGGTATATATGGGCGAGGAGGACACGATTCGTCAGGCGCTCAACGTTTACCGGATGCGGCTGCTCGGCGCTGAGGTTATCCCTGTCAAGTCCGGAACCGCGACGCTCAAGGACGCGGTTTCGGAAGCGATGCGGGAATGGACCAACCGTATCGCGGATACTCATTACTGCCTTGGTTCGGTTATGGGGCCGCACCCGTTCCCGACTATCGTGCGCGATTTTCAGGCAGTTATCTCGAAGGAAATCAAGGAACAGCTCTACGAAAAGGAAGGGCGGCTTCCCGACGCCGTCATCGCCTGTGTGGGCGGCGGCTCCAATGCAATCGGAAGCTTCTACCATTTTATTCAAGACGAAAGCGTCCGCCTGATTGGCTGCGAAGCGGCAGGAAGAGGCATCGATACCTTTGAGACGGCGGCAACGGTAAATACCGGAAGGGTCGGTATCTTCCACGGAATGAAGTCCTATTTCTGTCAGGATGAGTATGGGCAGATTGCACCCGTCTACTCCATTTCCGCCGGACTCGACTACCCCGGCGTCGGACCGGAGCACGCGTATCTTCACGACATCGGCCGTGCGGAATATGTTCCGGTTACCGATGACGAGGCGGTATGCGCGTTTGAATATCTGGCAAAGACGGAAGGAATTATTCCGGCCATCGAATCGGCCCACGCCGTGGCTCACGCCATCAAGCTCGCACCGACCATGAACCGGGATCAGATCCTGGTCATCACCATATCCGGCAGAGGCGACAAGGACTGCGCCGCCATTGCCCGTTACAGAGGGGAGGATATCCATGAGTAAGATTTCATCCGCATTTGAACACGGAAAAGCATTCATCGCCTTTATTACCTGCGGCGATCCGGACCTTAAAACCACCGCAGCGGCTGTCCGCGCGGCAGCTGCGAACGGAGCGGACCTGATTGAGCTCGGCATTCCATTTTCGGATCCCACGGCCGAGGGACCCGTGATCCAGGCCGCCAATCTGCGTGCCTTAAACGGCGGCATTACCACGGATCAGATATTTGACTTTGTAAAAGAGCTGCGCCGCGACGTTACGATCCCGATGGTCTTCATGACCTACGCGAATGTGGTTTTCTCTTACGGCGCGGAGCGCTTTATCCGCACCTGCCGGGAGATCGAAATCGACGGACTGATTCTGCCGGATCTCCCGTATGAGGAGAAGGAGGAGTTTCTTCCAATCTGCCATCAGTACGGCGTTGACCTGATCTCCCTGATTGCTCCCACATCCGAGGGCCGGATCGCTATGATCGCAAAGGAAGCGGAAGGATTTCTCTATCTTGTGTCCAGCCTCGGCGTAACCGGAACAAGAAATGAGATTACAACCGATCTTTCCTCCATTGTTAAGGCCGTCCGTGAGAACACCTCCATTCCCTGCGCCATCGGCTTTGGTATCTCCACACCGGACCAGGCAAAGAAGATGGCGGCTCTCTCCGACGGCGCAATTGTCGGCTCGGCAATTGTGAAGCTCCTTGAAAAATACGGGCAAGAGGCGCCAACGTATATCGGAGAGTATGTAAAATCGATGAAGGATGCTTTAAGATGAGGAAAAAGCCCTGCAGCACTATTTGCACATCGCATGGGCTCTGATATAATAGACAGGCAACATATTAAGACCGGGAGTCAGGGCATGGCGGCAGCTGCTGCCATGCCCTGACTGGTATGAGGGTACCTGATTAATCTGCGCAGTCCATTCCTTTCGCTTTCCGCGCCAGCACCTTTTTAATCGTCGTCAGATAGATGATCGAAGAGCACACCCCCGCGATTCCGTCCGAAAGCGGTTCCGTCCAGAACACCGCCCTTGCTCCGAAGAACGCCGGCAGAGCAAATGCAAACACGAAGAACAGCCCCTTTCGAAAGAAGGACAGCGAAATCGAGATTTTCACCATTCCCATCCCCGTAAATCCGTCCACAATCGTGTACTGGAACGCCAGCGGAATAATCATCAGCGTAAATACCCGGATGGCCCAGACGCACAGCTCCATATTCTCTGTATTGTCCGAGAACAGCCGGACAAAATACTGCGGAAGGCAGCGGGCCAGAACGAACATAATCGCAGTAAAGGCAGCAGAAAGCGCCAGTATGTATTTCTGCGCAAGCAGAATCCGCTCGGGACGTCCCGCTCCGTAATTAAAGCCAAGAATCGCCTGGGTTCCTCCCGTAATTCCTCCGAGCGGCATTGTGACAATCAGCATAAAGCTCTGCACAATGGTCGCACAGGTCACGAGCATATCGCCCTCCTTTGGGCCGCCGTATTTCTGCAGCAGCGCGTTAATCGTTATGATCAGGATATTGTCAAATGCAATAATCAGAAACGGCGCAAAGCCCACCGAAAGAATCCTCTTCATCACGGCAATGCTGTAATTGCCGAATGTTATCCGAATCGGCGGTCTGTCGCTGAACAAAAATCCCAGCACAAATGTACAGGAAAGCACCTGTGACAGCACTGTCGCGAGTGCCGCCCCGCGCACGCCCATGTTCAGCCCGAAGATAAATATCGGATCCAGGATCAGATTGGCAATCGCTCCGATCAGAACCGAGAACATTCCAACCCTTGCAAAGCCCTGGCTGATAATAAACTGATTCATTCCCGTTGCCATCAGCGCAAATACGGTTCCGCACACATAGATTGTCATGTATTCTTCTCCGTACGGAAGGATCGTCTCGCTCGCTCCGAACCACAGCAGAAGCGGCCGCCTTAACACAAGCGCAGCACCGGTCAGCACCACGGATATCACAAGCAGCATCAGAAAGCTGTTCGCCAGAATCCGCTTTGCCTTTTCCTTATCGCCCTCCCCCATCCGGATGCTGAGCAGCGGGGAACCGCCGATTCCAATCAGACTCGCAAATGCCGATATCAGCGTAACAATCGGCCCAGCAACTCCGACACCCGCGAGGGCGATATCTCCAACCTCCGGAATATTTCCAATGAACATTCGATCTACAATACTATATAGAACACTGACAAACTGCGCCAGCATCGACGGGATCGCAAGGCGTACGACCAGCCTTCCGACCGGATCCGTTCCAAGATTATTCTCTGTCTTCACAATCGTTCCTCCCTTTTCGAACGGCCGACCTTCCCGCCTGCCGCTCTTTCCTCCGCCCGGGTTCCAAAATGCGGGCATAGATCATTATAGTCTCCCTCCCCTTGCTTGTCAAACCTCCTCCTCTCTGCCGCACAACTTTTCTCTTCCCCATTGACAAAATCCTAAAATATCGGATAATAAAAGCATAACAAAGCGGCATATGCCGCCGGAGAGGAGTTCCCACATGCTGTTATTTGCAACGGCCCTGTACTGTGAAGCGGCCCCCATCATTGAACATCTTCACTTGAAAAAGGATATATCCTCCCGCGCGTTCGATCTGTTTGCCGGGGAAGGTGCGGCTCTTGTCATTACCGGAACCGGGTGTGCCGACGCTGCAGCGGGAGCTTCCTATTTGCTTGCCAATCATCCGCCTGAGGAGAATACGCTGTTTATCAATTTCGGAACCTGCGGGTGCCAGGACTTACAGATTCCTCCCGGAAGCACGTTTCTTTTGAATCGAATTCGGGATGAGGCGACAGGACGGGTGTATTATCCGGATCTGCTGTTCGCGGCTCCGTTTCATACCGCCGGAATTACGACGCTTTCCAGGGTAATGACCTCTGCCCGTAACTCTGCCGCAGATCACGGCTGCTCCAATCGTTTGGTTGACCAGGAAAGCTCTGCGCTCTATCAGGCCACAAGGCATTATCTAAAGCAGCACCAGATTCTGTTCTGCAAGGTTGTCTCCGATCACGGCGCTGCGGAACGAATCACCCCCGATTCCATTGCCGAACTGCTAAAGGAACCGGCCCGTCAGCTGCTCTCCTGGCTTGCTCCGATCGAAGCGGCCCTGATACAGCCCTCCGATCCGTTCACTCCGGAGGAGCGAACCGCACTCTGTACCGCCTCGGAGGCGCTTCACCTGACCGAGGCAATGAAAGCGGAATTCCTTCGGCTTGCCGCCTATGCGGCCCTGACCGGCAAACACGTATCCGAGCTGACCGCACCTTTCCTCGCCGCGGATTTTACCTGTAAGAATAAGAAAGAAGGGAAACAATATCTTGACGCACTCAAATTCGCCCTCTCAGGCGCAGACAATCTATAATCCGCCCTTCTCCCGCATATACGTGGAACGGGAAGCGGCCGAATATCCGCTTGCAAAACAGATTCTGGCCCGTTTCCCGGGAGCGGATGTTGTAGAAATTGAACATTACAAGGATGTCTTTAACCGAAGCCATCAAAGCTTCTATCACCAGAAGCAGGCACAGGCTCTGATTCTGGCCGTGAAGAAGGGAACGCTTATCTACCCCGGTGCTCCGGTCTGTCAGAACTTCGGCAACCGGCATTTTTATTATACCTCTAATATTATGAATTGCATCTACGACTGCGAATACTGCTACCTGCAGGGTATGTATCCGTCCGGGAATCTGGTAGTATTCCTGAACCAGGAGGACATTTTCTCGCAGGCGGAGCTGCTTTTGAAAGAACATCCGGTGTATCTGTGTGTCTCGTATGATACCGATTTGCTGGCGTTAGAAGGAGTTACCGGATTTACAAGGAACTGGATTGCCTTTGCGGAATCCCACCCGGATCTGACGATTGAGATCCGCACCAAAAGTGCCGGATTCGCGGCAATCTCCGATATGACGCCGTCCAAACGCGCGATTTTGGCCTGGACCATTTCTCCGGATGCGGCGGCTCTACTTTGTGAGCATCGCGCTCCATCCGTTGGTGTAAGACTTCAATCCGCCAAAGCTGCGCTTGATATGGGATGGCCGGTCAGACTCTGTTTTGACCCGCTCTTGATGCTGCCGGACGCCGCAAAGCTATACCGTGAATTCGTGGAAGAAGTCTTTCGGCTTCTTCCCGCCGAACGGATTCTGGATGTCAGCGTCGGCCCGTTCCGCATCTCCGCCGAATATTTGAAGCAGATTCGCAAGAGCCGCCCGGCTTCCGCGCTTTTAAGCTACCCATTCGAGATACATGGCGGCGTTGCCTCCTATAACCGAGAGGCCTGCGCCGCACTGATGAATTACGTCTACGGACTGCTTACAGAACATGTGAAACCGGAACAAATCTTCCGATATGAGGAAGAATAACCAATACCTCCTGCACCGAACCTGTCATGCGGGCGGGAGGAATCTCTAACAGAACGGAGGAGCCTATGACTGAAAATCCCCAACGACCTGCCGCCCTGATCACCGGCGCGAGCTCCGGTATCGGACGTGCCATTGTCAACGTACTGCTCGACCTCGGTTATGAAGTAATCGGAATCGGAAGACACTTTCAAGACGCAAACGATCCCGCCGCATTTCATTCGATCCAACATGTCGGGACGCCTTTGCGTGAAGGCAGCGTACCTTTTCACCCCATCTGCCAGGATTTAACCAGAACCGGCGAGCTGACAGAGCTCATCCGCCGACTGAAAAAAGAATACACCTTTTCCGTGCTGGTCAACAATGCCGGAGTCGGCTACTTTGGCCCGCACGAGGAACAAAGTCCGGCCAAGATCCATGAGATGACCGCCGTGAATCTGGAGGTTCCGCTCCTGCTTGCGAACCTTCTGCTGCGTGACTTAAAGCAGACCTCCGGAGCGGTTATTAATATCTCCTCCGTGACCGCGTTAAAAAGCAGCCCGCACGGCTGTGCCTACGGAGCGACAAAAGCAGCTCTGACCGCGTTTACCGAGAGCCTGTTTGACGAGGTGCGCAAATACGGCGTCCGCGTCTCGGTCATTCACCCAGACATGACACAGTCGAATTTCTACCGAAACGCCGACTTTACTACCGATATAGCAGAGGATGCCTATCTGACCGCTGAGACCGTGGCAGACGCGGTTCGTTATCTCCTCACCGCGCCTTCCGGGTGCGTTCCCACCAGTATGACGCTGCAGCCGCAGAAGCATCGGATTCGCAGGAAATCCGCACAACCCTCCTGTGCCTCGCGTGAGATCTGATATAAGATCTGATACAATACGTATATAACTAATTGAAGCTCTGAGACGGAATATGGCGGCTTTGACAGCCGCCATACAGCACTATATCATCGGAAACGTAATTTCAACCGCCATTCCTTCCAGCCCTTCTCCCCTCCGCCCAATCTTAAGTCCATACTCCATCCCGTAGATCAGCTTAATCCGCTCGTTAATATTCCTCAGTCCAACCCCGGAATTCGCCTTCTCAATACCGTTCCGCTTTGCCATTTCCAGATTCGTTGCCGTAATCTCCGAAGCAGACATCTCCACCCCATCATTCTCCACCCGGATGCACATCTTATCTCCCCGTCTCTCCGCACGAATCCAGATGGTTCCATAATACCGCTTCGACCTCAGCCCGTGCCGGATTGCGTTCTCGATCAGAGGCTGGATGCAGAACTTAATCACCTTACACTCATGAAGCTCCGGATCAATCGACCATTCAAATTGAACCCTTCCGTCATAACGGAGATCCAGAATCTCAATATACAGCTGAAGGAAATTAATCTCCTCCTTTAGAGATACTAACATATTTTCATCATCCAGCGCCTCCCGATACAATTCCGACACCTTGGTAATCAGCTTGCTGGTACGATTCCCGGACCCCATATCTTCCACCGACATCCATTTAATCATCTCCAGCGTATTGTATAGAAAATGAGGGTCTACCTGAAATTGAAGCGCCCGCGACTGCGCCAGCTTCAGTGACTTGACACGCTCCTCCAGTTCATCCTGCATTTTCTCCTTTTTATCAATGGTATTCAGAATATTGCTGGTAATATATAACAGCTCGTTGGCATTTTTGCTCTCTTCCTTATTAGTCAGATATTCATGTGGCTGTTCAATTACTTTTATAATCTTTTTTACCGGACGATATGTAATAAATGTAATCAAATAGGCCGCAAGCAGACTTGGAAAAAGTCCGGTCACCAACGAACTTGTCAGGAAACGCCGCAATTTTGCCAATTCCTCGGTGTACAGCGGCATCGCCGTAATCAGCGCATAGTTCCAGCTCCCATGCGCCGACTCCACTACCGATACCACGTTGCTTGTTCCGCCCGACATCATATCACTCTTCGCCGGAGCTACCTTCTCAATCGCTTTCTGATAACGCAGCTTCTCCGCCTCCGAAAAGGAATCCTCATTATTCCAGTACATAATCTGCCCGCCATTATCCAGAATGAAGAAGTTGCGCTCCTCCGACACCGTCTCATTTTCCAGGCGCTTTCCAAGCACTTTCACATCGATCTCAACAGCAAGAAGACCGGCAGGAATCTCTTCCTCCCGGTACAGCGGCGTACAGAACAGGATATCTCCGTCTTCTTCCGCCAGCGTATACGGCTGTTTCATCGGAAATGCCCAATAGATATCGTACCATTTATCAATCGGCTCGAGTTCTTTCACTGTTGCCGTCCCTTCCATATCGATCACCAGCTGATTCAGGGAGGAATATACAAAAATGGATTTCACATACGGATAATTCTGCAGATAATCCTTAATCTTAAGCCCCAGTTTCTTTGTATTCTCCTCATATTCGGCCGTCCCGCTCCGCTTTTCATACACTCCCCTACACTCCGTTCGTTTCGGCAGATCCACCAGGATCTTCTGAACGTCCGACACCATATTATCCATTACAACAGAGCTCTTCTGAAGAAGATCCATATTATTCTCTTCAATTCGCTGATTCATCTCCTGCCCATAATTCCTATAGTTGTTGTACATATTGAGCAGCAGCGGCAATGCTGCAAAGATAACAACACACAGAAAATTTTGAACCAACAGACTGTTGAACTTGTAATTCTTAATATAAGACCAGATATTTTTTCTGTTTGCTTTTTGCTTCACCAAACTTCCACCCTCTTTATCTGACCGGTAACTCTTGACGGCATGTACTCCATTTTCCCGCCCCGGACCGCCTCTTTCTCCTGCCTATGCCGGCACCTCTCCGGCAGCGCACCCTACGTCTGCAGATACCTGTTTTTGTAACTTAATTCTTTGCATACATATCCCGGTATTCCGTCGGGGAATATCCTACATATTTCTTAAAAACAGTCGAGAAATACCCAAGGTAATTATATCCAACCATCGTTCCAACCTCGGAAATGCTGTATTTGCCTTCCTTCAGCAATTCGCTGGCTTTCTCCATTCGCATTCTCAAAATATAGTCGGACAGCGTCTCCCCTGTCTTTTTCTTGAACATTCGGCACAGATAGGATGTACTCATATTATACTTCTGTGCAAGTTCAAAGGTATTGCATTCCTCGCTGATGTGATTCTGAATGTAGTTCTTAATTCGCTCAACCGCATATTCCTGCTGAGCCTTCTCCTGCTTTTCCAGACCGTCCACCAAAGCCAATAGCATATCAAGAACACAGCGGCATAAGGCCTGATAATCCTCCTGCTCCCTCAGCAGCAGAATATTGAACTTTCCCTCCGTAATATCCCATGGATCCCTTTTCCGTTCCTTATAATCTCTTGCAATTCTCGAACAGAATTTTGTCAGAATCGCCCGCAGTTCATCCACCGGCAGATAGGCAATCCTCTTCATGTAGCCATACAGCCGTTCTTCGATTTCCTCTTTTTTCCTTGCTTCAATATCCATCACGAACTGCCGGTATCCGCTGATCAGCCCCTCGTCATTCTCCTGGGCGCCATTCTCCTTATCCAGCTCTTCCTTCAATTTGCAAAGCACCCTTGCCAGCATCTCTTCATCAATCGGCTTTACCAGATACTCCTTGCAGCCATATGCAAGCGCTTCCTTCGCATAATCGAATTCTTTATACCCGCTTAGGATCACAATCTTAATTCCGGGCTTCTCCGCGCTGACATTCCTCGCAAGCTCCAGGCCGCTCATCTGTTCCATCATAATATCGGTTAAGATAACATCACAGGTATTTGTCCTCAGCCATTCATACGCATCTAATCCGTCCTCAAATACTCCCGCGACTTCAAAGCCCATTCCCTCCCAGTCCACACAGCAGGATAAGCCCTTCCGCGCTATTACTTCATCCTCTACAATAATGATTCGGTACATGCCATTCTCCATTCCGCGTAATGATCCATATTGCTGCATTCCATTTTGGCTCATAATTATATCATCTCTATTATACTCCTTTTCCTACCTCGAGACAGTTATAAAACTTTGACTTGCTTCTAATATTTTGAACTTCTTTTGTGTCAGGACCCAGGCAGGGAGTACAGAGATACTAAAAACAGCTGGATCTTCTTCCATTGTATTCCAATTCACATACAGGACAAGGCTGCTCACGCGGCACGCATCACACTATGATGCGCGTCAGTGCGCAGCCTGCCTGAAGAAGATTTCCAATAGACAGTTGTTTTTCTTATACAAACCGCTTACAGCAACATTGATTCCGTCGTCAATTACATCATATCCTTTTATAGATACCGATATTTCGGGCTGTTCGTCCCCTGTGCCGCCTCAAAGAATTCCTCTCCCTTCGGAAGCACATCCTCCGCCTCGGAATTCTCCTCCCGGTTATCCGCAAACAGGACTCCTTCGCATTCCGGGCCAAGATTGCATACGATCGCCTTCTCCGCATCCGATATCAGATTGCCCTGCACCGTCAGTCCGACATAATCGCCAGGTTTATTGCCGCCGATCAGATAAATGTAGAACCCATCCTCCAGCGTATTGCCGCGGACCAGCAGACAGAGCTGCGTGTTCCATCTGGGACCGGAGCATTCAATATGAATCTTGCACGTCGTCTTGTAGCGCATACTAACCGGCGCCCACCCATGATGGTGCAGGAAATTCGCATCCCTAAGCCGGTTCTTCTCAACGGAAAGATACCACTGCGGATTGGTCGTTCCATAGTACGGCCTTGCTCTCAGCGAAATACCTCTTACCTTCTCGAACTCATTGCGCGCTATGATCGAATTGAGCTGCGTTCCGTAGAACTGGAAATCGCCTCCGTTATACAGACGGTTATTCACGACGATCACATTGGAACGCGGATCCAGAATATATATCTTGCTGTCCTTTGCCGCGGGTGCAATCGCGAACGGACTGTCGATCGTAATTCGCATCCCCTCATTCGCTATAATGCGGCGCATCTGCCCTTCCCCCGGACCTTCGAAAATAACCAGCTGCGTTCCAATCAGAGTTCCTGCCTCGAACGGGAACGGAACCTCATATTCATAGCCCGACTCATCCGCCGCGCAGACGTAATACTGATCCGAATGCTCCAGATATCCGCTTCCGTCCGTCGTCATCAGCTCTCGGTTATTGTGGTTGCTGTCGTGCAGATAATTATGAGCAAAATAAATATTGTCTCCCGCAAGCATACTCCTCGTCGTCTCGCAATATTCAATCAGCACTCGCTCCGACCGATTGGTCCTCAGTCCCGCATTGTTGCGATTACGCGCAATATATACATTCTTACAATGGCTGGCGCTTATTCCGCAGCTCTCAATGTCAATATTAATATCATTGTCATAGATCTGCAGATTATCCACGTGCTGCATACAGAATGTAACATGAGCGTTCTCATATTCCCAGTAATTCAATTCACGGTGTGCCAGGCTATAGGCCTGCCAGGGCTCCAATCCATTTCCCCGGGGATGCGCGTTTGTCGGACTGCCATTATAAGGTGTCATAAAAATGCGGCAGTCATGAAGGTAGATGTTCCTTGCACCCTTTCCCCTGCTGACAAACAGCGGGCCAAGTCTCGTACCCGAGAAATCAATTCCCGATATCTCCGCATTGCTCTTCATCCAAATTGCATAATCCGGCAGCTCGCCGGTATCCCAGTTATACGGATACCAGATAATCTTGCTCTTGATAATTCCCTCGCCCTTCAGATGTACATTCTCCGGAATCGAGATCGGATGTGTCAGCATATAGGTCCCGCGCGGAACCAGCACGATACCACCGCCGTTCGCCTCCGCTGCGCGAAGCGCAGCAATCACTCCCGGGGTATCGTTATGCCAGCAGCCGATTCCCTTCGCTCCATAATCCCTGATATCAAATACCTCGGTCGGCCAATTCTCCCTCGGACCTGGTCCAACTATAATCCGCTTCGGCACAGACCAGCAACGTCCATCTCCATATCCATTCTGTACCGTTACCTCATACTCGCCATACACCGCATCGTTTGGAACAGGGAATTCCGCCATGTTATCCGGTTCGGTCCGCACCGCAGCAAGCACATATTCCCGCTCTCCATTCTTCAGACACAGGCGCGGTTCGGCAGGCGAATTCTCACGGCAGATATTCTCGCCGCTCACGCGAATCGTTCCGCCGGGCGTCACCGTATCGCCCTCATCCCCCAGGACGAAATGAATCCGCGGCAGATTCAGATAGGCCGTCTCCTCCGTACCGTCCGCAAGCTGCACACATACTGCATAGATCCCATCCGCCGCGCCGTCCGGCATACGAAACTTAACCAGGGAAGCCGTCTTTTGAATGATGGAGCACTCCGCTTTCGCAGCTGATTCTGTCTTCATAGCCGTCTCCGCTTCCACAGCCGCCCAGCGTACATTTTCTTCCTTCCCGCATATAAAATCATACCCGGAAACCGGGAAATACGACACCTCTCCATCCGCAGCATCCGCAATCCGCGCCGCCGTAATCTTCTCCGCACAGCTTCCGATATCACCGCCGAACAGCGTCACAATATCCCCCGCAGACTGCCAGGTGTTTCCCGTGTAAAGAATACGGCCTGTTCTCTCCGCAGTCTTCGTGTTCTCTTCCGGCACAGCCACAGCTCTTTGATCTCTGCTACTCTTTGCAGGCTCCTCAGGATTCTCCACCGGAAGGACACAATGCATCCCGTTCTCGTAGTCATATTTAAAATCCTCCGGTGCCGGCTGATCCCACAGACCGCCGATGAGATTATCATATGCTCCTCCAAGCACATCCTCTAACTCGTATACCGTCAGATCATCCAGCCACACCGCCGTCTCATCCGTCATAAAGCCAATACCGCCAACCGGGCAGATGGCAAGATCCTCATCCGTATACGAAAGGACTTCTTCTCCATCCCATAATACCGTAATCCGATTATCAAACGCTTCAATCCGCAGATTATGCCAGGTTCCGGGATCCTGCAGATACAGGAATTCCTTTTTTTCCAGGATTTCATCCGAAGTCTGGGCGGTAAACACCTTACGAAGGGAAAGCATATTACCGTCCGTCAGATAGATCCCATAGTGGCTCACTCCGTAGAAATCCATCTCCCGATGTCTGACATACGCCGCGAACGTATTGGATTCTTCCAGGCTGCAGCTCTCGTCAAACCGAAGATTCAGAGAGAACGCATAATCCGCCCAGTGCTTGCTTCCCGCAAAATGGCTCCCGCTCATATGATCTTTCAACCACGCGTAAGTCGGTTTCCCATCCGCTCCTACGGTCGGCAGAATATTCGCCGCCCGAATTCCGCTGAAGGAATAACGCCCTTCCGGATATGCGTTCAGCTTTCCATATTCAAAATCCTCCAGAAACAGCACGTTATCGGATACCTCCCGAACAACTCTTCCTTGCTCCCGGTTCTCCGGCCTCCGATTTATAACCTGCATGGACAATCCATCCAGAACCATCTCCGCCATCTGCGTAATCTTACTGGAGTACGCCCCGATTCCTGCAAGCAGCCTGCTTCCAATCTCGACGGTTCCGCTCGTCAGGCGTTTCCACCCGTTCTCGTCTCCATACTGATAATACGCAGTGAAGACATTGCCTACCATATGCAGACGCAGACGACAGGGAAGAACAATTCCGTCCGTCCATTGGTGGGTCATGAATTTGGTCCCGCTTCCCTTCACCGGACGCCAGGTTATTGCCAGATACGTCCTCCTCACAAGCAGGAATACATTTGCTGCGTCATCCGCCGCCTCGCCTCGAATCATAATACCGGTCGAGGCATGGTTCTCTGTGCTCTCTAAGCCCCGTACCGTTACCTCGATATCA
The DNA here is from genome assembly GCA_017623215.1 of Lachnospiraceae bacterium. Classification (GTDB taxonomy): domain Bacteria; phylum Bacillota; class Clostridia; order Lachnospirales; family Lachnospiraceae; genus Caccomorpha. The sequence continues at coordinate 41,753 of JAGAPO010000016.1, forward strand.
AAGCTGCTGCGTTCCTCATACGGATACTCGAATTCATCATATACGAATGTTACACTGTCACTGTTCCAGAAATTGTCCACTCCGTTGGTGACGATAGTATAACGGCCATCCTCCTGTGTTACCCGGGACACAATATCCTTTTTGCTGTTATAAACTTTCATCTTACTCTCCATTCCGTCCAGAAACTCGCGAATTCCCTGTCGCCAGGCACAAAGTTTGCTGCTTTTAAGCAAGTCCAATCAGAAAAATTCTTTTCCCATCAGCCCTTAATTCCGGACCGATCCATGCTTTCCACAAAGAACTTCTGGCATATGATAAACAGAATCATAAGCGGTCCAACCACCATGACCAGGCAGGCCATTATTTCCGCCTGCGAACCCATAACTCCATACAGACCGAATACCGAGCTGCGCTCTACTATGGAGGAACTCAGAATATCCACGTAGATCATCAGCGGCTGCGCTTCCGTAGAATTTAAGAACATTCCGGAGATTACCGTGTCATTCCAGTAATTGATCATGGAAAGCAGGAATACGGTTACAAAGACCGGCTTTGCATTCGGAGCGATAATCCGAAGATAGATTCCGAGCCGGGTGCACCCGTCCACCTTGCCTGCATCCTCCAGATCCTTTGGCATCCCTTTAAAGAACTGGCGGAACAGGAAGATATAGAGTCCGGAGTATAAGCCGACACCAAATGCTGCCGGAACATAATATACCCAATTCGTATTCAGCAGATTGAATACGAGGGGCTTCCCCGTAATCTTACCGATAAGCGTTCCAAGGCCGAAAAAGTCAAACTCCTGGTATTCCAGATACAGCGGAATCTGGGCCGTCTGAATCGGAACAATAATTGTCAGAATGACAAGTGCGAATAGCAGGCCGTTGCCTTTGAACCGATACCTTGCCTGCCCATACGCTGCAAGCGGGCATACAATCAAAGATAAGCCTGTGCTGATCAATGCTGCGGATAACGTTATTTTTAAATGTTTAAAATAATCAAAATAGCTCTCAACCGCATTCGTAAAATTCATAAAGGTAGGATTCTTTGGGATCCACGTCATTGTCTCGTTATACAGATCCATCGGATTGCTGAACGCCTGCGCCAGCATCGTCAGAACCGGATAGATCATCAGGTAACTGATTCCAATCAGGATCAGATACCGGCAACATGACAGAAAAATCTTCCCGAATCCTTCCGCAATACGCTTTACAGGGACTTTGGCTATTTTTTTACTTGCAGTCTGTCTCCATCCTAATTCCATCATAATCTCCATTCCCTTTCTTAATCCAAGTAGATCGTCTTTTTCGAAACTACATAGTAGACAACGAACACATAGAGGAATACCACCAGCGTATATAACCATGTCTGTGCACTTGCATAATGGACCTGTGTTCTCATATTTTCCTCAACCATCTCAATCATGGAAGAACCATTGAAGGCTCGGATGATCGTATAGATCAGACACAGCAGCATCGTCGGTGAAAGCAGCGGGAAGGTAATCTTCCAGAAGGTCTCCCACTGTGTCGCCCCCTCAATCTTGCTTACTTCATACAGATAGCTCGGAATTGCCTGAAGACCGATGATGAACAGGACAATCTGAATTCCCGAGCTCCACGCAAGGTCAAACAGACTGTTGGCACCGCTTCGAACCAGGCCCATCACGTCATCCGGAAGTCCAAAGCTGCTGATCAGCTCATTCAGAAAACGGGTTGCCCCGTCTCCCACCGCGACAAAGGCATTCGTCGTTGCCGCTAAGTCGCTCTCCATGCCTCCTTTCTTTTCCAGCAGGGTGAATACCACGCTCGTACCAAAGATAACCGGAAGGAACATGATACAGCGGAATAATAGCCGTCCGGTGAACTTTCCGTTCAGTAAGAGCGCAAGGAACATACTGAAAAAAGTTGTAAGTAATATACTCCACCAGCTATCCGTAAGACTCCCAATCAGCGCTTTTACAAACGAAGCGTCGGAGAACAACGCATACTTGTAATTGTCCCAGCCGATCGGAGTCAGCTCAATTCCTCCGCCCCCAACCGTTATTCTGTTGAAGGAATAGACGATCGACGTCGCCATCGGTTTAATGAACAGGAAGATTACCCCGATCAGAAACGGGAGATTGAACAAATAGCCTGTAATATCGTCTTTTGTAAAGAAGCGGTCACGCTTCCTGTCTTTTCTTTTACCCTTCATCTCTATCCTCCGTTCTGCCGCTATTCTACCGCCGTATACCCTTTCGCCGGGATCAAAAGCTCTCCGTCACAGTAGTCTGTCTTCGAATAATTTACATAGATCCGGATTCCGCTTTCATAGACGGTCTCATAGACATCCTCTGCCAGCTTCTCATGGTCGATGATTCTCTGACCGGCCGTCTTTTCCCGAATCTCCTCGCTTTCCTGATACTGGGCAATTGCTGTCTCGATCCAGTAATCGTATCCGCTCGCCGTCAACGTATTATATTCCGTTCCAACCAGCTCTCTGGCCTCCTCCGCCATCCAGGTATAGCTTATGTTGCAGCCGGTCTCCAACGACTTTAAGAACCGATAATGATAATCCGAACCCATATTAAAGGACGGCGCTCCCATTGCCACGCTGCCGCTTAACACCATCTGGTAGAACGGAACACTTTCATCCGTAATGTCATAATTACTGTACTCAAAGGAAACCTCCCGGATGATATCCGTATAGGCGAGTGTATAAGCATTGCCCCCTTCTACCATCACATAATCGAACTTATCCGCAGCCGATGCAAGCGCGCTCTGCCAAAGGGAAAGGCTCTCCTGACGATAGCAAAGGGTATCCTCATCATAATCGGAGTACAGTAAGCTTCCAATCGAGGCCGCTGAATAGTTGGTAATTCCGTTCTTAAGCGCCGAGGCAAAATATTCCTCGGTGATATCCCTAATCCGCAGCGGCTTAATCAGATTCCAGCGGGTCTGCTCCCTCGCTTCTCCGAGATTCAGGCTGTACAGATACTGGTACGCATATTTCTCATAGAAGGAAAGCACCGCGTCTCCATTCATCTCATAACCGTTACCGTCCTCATACAGGTTAATCGGATCCGATTCCAGGAACAGAATCACGCCTTCCTGCTCTAAGTATTCCGTCATCTTCTCGAAGTCTTTTTTCCCTCCGAGCGCGCTCTCCGGCTTAAAATTATTCATCGGTTCCGCATTCAGTCCGCCGTCCAGCGCCCCGATATAGTTAATGATAATATTCTCGACGCCGTCTGCTTTCAGCTGCTTGACAATATCAATCACGTTCTGATAGGTCGTAAGCGGTGTTACCACATTCTGCATAATACCCATCACATATTTCTCAATACTGACCGCACCGTACAGGTTCAGCACCATATACGAATCTTTTGCAAGCTCAGAGGTCTTGATCTCTCCCTGTTCAAGCAGCCATTCCCGATAGGCATTCGCCATTCCGGCATAATCTGCTTCTTCGCCCTCCAGCATAATATATTCCACTCGGTAAGGCTCCTCAAGCAGCGGTTCGCTATACACTCCGACCATTGATCTTCCGGAACCGTTGGTCTGATAGGTACGATACAGCAGGGAGGAATACGCCTGATTATAGGTACTCAGCTTTCCGCTTGGAAGCGCTGTGATCTGCCCGAGTGCATCTCCCGAGGTAATGATGGCAAAGAGTGCGTTCTCGTTCGTCTTCAGTCCGAACACCGGCATATGAATCTGCTCCGACTGCGTGACTACCACCTCTCCCGGAGCAACCGGATCCGTTCCATATACCGGTTTGCTATATTGAGCGAACCGATTCTTTCCGTTATTATAATAGATCAGGGCACCGGAGCCGTCCGGTATCAGCAGATACCCCTCATCCTCCTGACCGCCCGCGCCAAAGAAGGGGAGCACATCAACGCTCAACAGCAGATATCGCTCCGCCCAGAGTTCTTCAATCTCCTCCGTAACAACCTCTGCTGCAAAGACACTCTCTTCGATGGTATATTCCACCGGTATCCGAATTCCGACCTTGGGAAATGAGTAGACGAATCGAATTCCGTTCTCAATCAGCTCATAATCCAATCCCCCGAGCTCCACACAGTCATTACTGCTATCAATCGTGGATTTCGCATACGCGGTGGATCCGGTGGTGGAATATAGATTTCGTCCCACAACGGGCACGGAAAGTGTTGTAATGTTAATCTGCGCTTTCAGACGGCTCTTTTGCGGTGCTACCGTATCCTCTTCTTTATCCTGCGGATTCGAATACCAGATCACGTGCTTCGTCTTCTCTTCTACCGCAAGTTCCCCGTTCGTCGTATCCGCGTACAAGATCAGGCTGTCATTCTCCGCAATCACCCGAAAGCCGGCCTCTCCATAATTCCGGTTCTTATCCTGCGCAATCGGAGACTTATCCTGCGCCGTGACCTCCTGACTCGCCGCGAGCGCCTTGTCCGACAGATACATACTGACCGCCAGATATCCGATTGCTATCATCAGCAGAGCAGTCAAAGCAATGCTGATATTCCGCCTGACTTTATTTTCATTTTGTTTGTATTTGTGCCACAGGCTTGTTAATTTCTTCATCGCTTTGCCCTCCTTAACTGTATTTTATCTCAAAGATAACGGATACGATAAAGTAATACAACTGCCTGAACAGCATCACGGTAATCATCCCTAAGAACAGGATGGCCACAATCCCCACCACAGTCAGAATCAGCGAGAATACCGTCTTTTTCCCGGAATAATCATGAATCTCGGACAGACCCACTGCAAACAGCAGCAGCGACCAGCACTTTACGACGATTGCCGGATAAGTAATGATTACGCTCTCATCAATCGTTAAAAAGCGGCTCAGAATAATGACAATCAGATTCATTAATATCATCGGAAGGATCGCGCAGGCCGCTACGTAACAGATCTCGCGAAACTTTCCCTTGCCGTCGAGTAAGGTACAAAAGCACCAGTTCGCCGCAGTCACGATAAAGAATACAGCCACCAAAGTTACGGCGACTCTCGGCGCGCTCACCTTTTCCGCATTATATCCGTTCAGATCAAAATCCACAAATATGCGATACAGAATGTCCACCACAATATAGGCGGCGACCAAAAGAATGGTAACCGGAACGGAGTCCTTGTGATTCATCTTCATTTCCTGAAAGCCATCCTTAGGATGGAGCATCGTGTAAAATGGATACACATAGGGACTCATCGTCTGAAATCCGCTTCGTTTCATACTTTTTCTCCTTTCCGCCTCTTCTTAAGCGCCCCAACTGCAAGCACGGCATATTTCTTAATTCCGTCATAGCCCATGATGAAGATCATAACCAGTACCACGACCGCTGCTACTGCCGCGAAGTTCTCCTTTAAGTTCTCCGCCCGAAGCTTTGCCTTCGCCTCGGAATAGTTCTCCTCATCGCCTCCCAGCTTAAAATAATACTGGGCCTGTTCGTAATCCCCCATATTCATATAGGCTTTTCCGATTCCGATATACGCGATGTAATAATTGGCATTCATGCGGAGCACTTCAAACCAGGGCTCCAGAGCTTCCTCGTACCGACCGTCATTATGTAAAAAGATTGCTTCCCGAATCATCTGTCCGTAATAGGTCTGTTCCATCACAGTGATCGTGTTCTTTTTCGAATCCAGTACGAGAATCTCATTCCTGCTGTTATTTTCAATCGCAACCGGCAGGTCGAAGAGTCCTCTCTGAGTTCCGAGTCCTCCAAATACCGCCAACAGATTACAGGAGTCATCGTACTGATATAACTTACCGCTGGCCGAATCCAGAACCGTGAATACTCCCTCTTGATCTGCGGTGATATCCGAGAACACCGGAACTACCTCCGTCTCGCTATTCCCTACCTCGTTTGCCGCGAGATCGCCAAAGAATACCTCATCTGCCTCAAGCACATTATCGCCGACCGCATTCAGCTTCACCACCGGAGTCTCAACCGTATCGTTCGTCGGAGAGACTGCATAGATGAATCGATCGTCGGACCAGTACAGATTATTCAGCGCGGTCGGCTGGAAGCTGTATTCGGACTGTCGGTTCTGCTCATCTGTCAGGAACTGTCTCCACATGAATTCCATCTTTACTTCCCAAGTCTCCTTAATTGCGTTGATTCCGTAAAATCCTGTGAAATTGTTGTCCTTATCAATTCGCAGCGCGCCCGTATTCACATTCTGCGACAGAATGTACATCGTTCCCAGGTTATTCACAATAATCTTTGTCGGCTTATAATCCACGCCCTCTTCCAGCAGCGCACTCTCCGGCTTTCCGAATACCTGAAGCACCGCTCCGTCGCGATCGCAGATCACGATTCGGTCATTATTCGTATCCGCAATATAAAGCCTTCCGGTTGCCTCCTGATAAAAGATTCCCTTCGCGCCGGCCGCCAACGTCAGCGCCTCGCCATTCCAGGTAAAGGTGTCAATAATCTTTACCAGATCAAAGTTCTCATCCAGCCAGATCACACGTCCCTTGCCGGAATCCAGCACATATACCTGATCCTGCGCATCTACGAACAGATCTTGTGCGCTGGTAAAACCGACGCCCCCTAACGACGTCACATCCACAATTTCCTTTACCTGATAGGCATTCACGGACGGAACCGCCTGATTCTCCTCATCATAGGTATAGGGTCTGTCAGGCTGTGACGCTTGTGCTACCGCCGGGTTCCACAGCGAAGCCAGGATAACGCAGCCAAGCAATGCCGCAATGAAACGTTTCATATGCTCCCTCCTTACTCCTTGATGCCCGAATGAGCCATGGTCTGCAACATCTTACTCTGGGTAATGATGAATGCCAGAATCGGCGGTATCATCAAGAGCAGCGTCGCAGCAGCTGTCACGCCGGTTCTTGCGATACCCGACGTGCTGATCTGGGAAAGTGCCGTCGGCAGCAGCTTTAACTGCTCATCAAAGATGACTCCGTTCGATCCCGTGTTCCAGATGCTCGTAAACGACAGTACCATAACCGTTGTCCACGCCGGCTTTACGTTCGGC
>JAGAPO010000017.1 GCA_017623215.1 Lachnospiraceae bacterium
CAGCAGGGTGTGCTGTTGCCGGGATCCAGTATATCATAAATCGAATGTCAAGGTCAGGTAGTATTCTCTGCGAGAATCTCCACCTTACCCTTGACATTCCGTTAAAGGTGAAGTGTAACCAATCATTGACACCTCAACACCTTTCAGAGCTGCTTTGAAACAAGGTGCATTGACTTTTCAATCAAATTGTGCTATAATATTACTATAGCGTGTAGCGATGAGCGTAAAACCAGCTCATTTCTGCATGCTATTTTTGTGATTTGGAGGTGAGAACAAATCAATATGGGAATGCCGTGTTCGGGGGCACGTGAAGCTTCCTGGAAGCTCACGGTGTCTTGTCAAAGTTAATTTGATGAATCCTCGGCATTTGTGTTATTACAGGGGGGGCAGATGAGGAATCTGCTGTCCGACATATCAAGAAAAAACTACAAAATGCTCAATAACAGCGTGTTGCCAATGTGCGTAAATCCAGCGTATATTAGCAATGCGCTTTTTTTGAGCAATCGAAAAGGAGATTAAAAATGGAACAAAAATCTGTTGAAAAAATGGGAGCAGCTCCCATTAAAAAATTAATGTTATCGATGGGAATTCCCGTGATTATATCCATGATGCTGCAGGCGCTCTACAACATTGTAGACAGTGCCTTTGTGTCGAACATGGAGGGCGGAGAGAGTGCATTGAATGCTCTTACATTAGCCTTTCCCGTACAGATGCTTATGGTCGCTATCGGTATCGGTACCGGCGTTGGTGTCAATGTTTTGCTTGCAAAAAGCCTTGGTCAGCAGGAGAAGGAAAAGGCCTCGATGGTTGCAGGAAATGCGATTTTCCTTGGAATCGTTATTACCTTGTTCTTTATGCTGTTTGGATTCTTTGGAGTAAAACTTTATATTGGAACACAAACGGCCAATCCCGTCGTATTTGATATGGCGGTTAGATATTTAAAAATCTGTTGTATCTGCTCTGTAGGTATTGTACTTTTCAGTATTTTTGAAAAACTGCTTCAGGCAACGGGACTTACGGTACATTCAACGGTGGCGCAAATTTCGGGTGCGGTAATCAACATTATTTTAGACCCAATTCTGATCTACGGTCTGTTGGGATTCCCAGCAATGGGGGTTGATGGTGCCGCGTATGCCACTGTTATTGGACAGATTGCCTCGTTTTTGATAGCATTCTTCTTCCATCTTAAGTCGAATAAGAGTGTTGACAAGGGATTGAAGTATATCAAGCCACAGGCAAAACTAATTAAGGAAATATATGCAATTGGGTTACCGGCAATTATTGCACAGGCGCTGATGTCCTTTATGACATATGGTATCAACATTATTCTCGTACGAGCGAATGAGGCCTTGGTTACCGCGTATGGATTGTATTATAAAATTCAGCAATTTATTTTGTTTGCTGCATTTGGGCTTCGTGATACCATTACACCGATTGTTTCCTTTAACCACGGAATGCGAAATAAAAAACGTATTATGGACGGAATCAAGTATGGGGTTTTATATACTCTTATTATCATGGCTATAGGAACAATTGTACTGGAACTGTTTGCCGGACCGCTTTGTTCGGTATTTCAACTTTCCGGAGCAACGGAAAGACTTTGCATCAGTGCGACCCGAATTATTTCGATAGGTTTTGTATTCGCCGGTATCAGTATTGCCCTTCAAGGCGTATTTCAGGCATTGGATTGCGGTATCTCGTCGCTTATTATTTCGATTTGCAGACAGCTCTTATTGGTTCTGCCGGTAGCGTGGGTATTCACGCTGTTTGTTGCGGCCGACCACGGAAATGCGTGGATCGTATGGCTTACATTCCCTATTGCCGAGATTGTAACGGGAGCAATTGCGATAGGACTTATGCTCAATGCTTATAAGAAGAAAATTAAAGCATTATAAAAATAAATGGAGGGTTGATTATGAACAGAATTATTACCATCAGTCGTGAATTTGGCAGCGGCGGAAGAACAATTGGAAGGCAGGTTGCAGAAAGGCTTGGAATTCCCTGCTATGACGCAGAGCTGATTGACAAAATCGCCGAAGAAATCGGTTTTGCGAAAGAGTATATTGTAGAGCACAGCGAATATGCGCTTGGTACTAATTGGTTTGCTCAGGCAGTCAGAACAAGAGATTTCAATGGCCATTCCTTTCAGGATGATCTATATGCTATCCAGCGTAAAGTGATTATGGAGTTGGCAGAAAAGGAATCTTGTGTGATCGTAGGCCGCTGTGCCGACTATATTTTGAAGGATACCCCCGACTGCCTGCGCGTGTTTATCCATTCCGATATGGAAAGCCGTGCAAAGCGTATTGTGGAACAATACGGCGAGCGCAATGACTCTCCCGAGAAACGACTCAGGGATAAAGATAAACGCCGTGCTGCTTATTATCAGTTTTACACGGATATGAAATGGGGAAATGTTCATAATTATCATATCACATTGAACAGCGGCGAACTTGGAATCGACAAATGTGTTGATATCCTTGCAAGCTTATACTAACCTATCGACAGAAGAAAAGCGCCGAGAATCCCCGGTACAGAAATGTATGGCGGATTCTCGGCGCTTGTTTTAACGCTTGTTCTTTTCGCGTGTCAGGTAACGCTCTATTCGCATTTTGGCCTCTGGGGTGTACATGTTCTGATATACCTCGTCGGGGATTTCGATGCTGCCCTTAGAGTAAGAAGGAAGCAGCTGATTGCCTGCAACCTTGGGATCGACGCAGGCGGTATCATATCTGTATCGTTCGCGATCAGCGGCAAAACGCAGGTTGGGAATGTCCATTGATTTGCCGCCCTCCAGCACGCTTCGATAGGCGAACAGGCCGGGGAGGAACATGTCCATTGCTTCATAGACGTCAATGGTGTCAGCCTCCGGATTTCCGAGTATTTTTTCAATAAAGTTGTACATGACATAAAAATCCGAGCTTCCGTGACCGTGGCCGGAGGCAAGCTCTGTTAAAGCATCGGTGGGTCGGTAGGTCTCAATATGATCCGCGCACTCGCCTTCAAATTGATCGATGTTCTTTCGGAAGGTGCAGACCGCATGTTCGCCTTCGCGGACATCTTCGCGCTCGCTTTCCATTCTTCCCTTGCTGCCATAGATCGTATACCATACGGAATCCTTGCCAAGATCGCCGTGAATGCTCTTAAGCATTGCGCCATTTTCCAGAGTTATCATCTCGATTCCGACAGCACCGGCTTTCCTTCCCATTCGGAGCGTTCTTGAGTTGCAGGGAAGTTCAAAGCCCGTCACCTTGATCGGTCTGAGCCCGGTTATATGAATCAGCGGCCCGATGGAGTGCGTACAGTAAAAGTTCGCATACATATTGTTTCTCCAGTGGTCGGGGCCGTCCTGGATGGAACACCAGAGCGGTTCGCAATTGTGAATGTACTCACCTTCGCCGTATTCGAATTCACCAAGTTCACCGGCCAGGTAAAGGCGCTTCATTTCCCGGGGGGCCGGCATGTAACAGTAGTTCTCGGAATAAGCGTAGATCATTCCTGTCGCTTCTGCTGTTTCCACGAGCTCCACAGCTTCTTTCATGCACTGGCAGGGCAAAACCTCGCTTAATACATGTTTCCCGGCCTTCATTGCCTTGATTGCAAAGGGAGCGTGTTCGTTCGCATAATTGGCGAGAACAACGGCGTCCATATCATGTTTGATGAAATCTTCGAACTTGGTATAATGAGCAATTCCGTTATCCGGAATATCCTGTGTTTCAAAAACTTTATCGCAGACTGCGACAAGTTCTGCATTTTGTACCTTCTGACAATATTTCTTTACAAAGCTTCCCCTGCCGCAGCCGAATAACCCGATCCTAACCTTGTCCATTAGAATGTCCTCCTGTTTCTGATGTTTGCAGTATAGTAATCCATTTGCATCGTACGAATGCATAGGCTAACTATAGCATACGATATTTTGGGCGTAAATGGAGTTTTTCCATGGCATTATGGAATGTATCCAGATCCATATTGACATTTTCAGGGACGGCTTTTATAGTAGAGCTAAATGGAAGGATGGAGGATTGTGATGAATAATATCTGCAAATTTATACCGGTGCGGCCTTCTCCGGATGAGCTGCATATCATTAATTTTGTAAAAGAGCAGCACCGGTTTCATAAAGAGCCGCATATTAAAGCCGCCTATCTGTTGTATCTGGTGATGGAGGGCAGAGGGGCCCTGTATCGGAATCAGGCAAGGTATGAGCTGAAGAAAGGCAGCCTGTTCCTGACCCTTCCTGCGAAAGAATTCGGCATTGAGAATATTGAGGGCTTGAAGTGTATGTATATATCCTTTATCGGGCTTCGGGGAATTGCACTTGCGGAACGGATAGGGATACAGAAGGCGCCAGGGGTGTGGAACGGCTTCGAGGAACTGATACCATTCTGGGAGGATACGCTTCGGCTGGCCTCCGGACAGAATATTGATCTGTTCGCAGAAGGAGTTCTTTTGTATACGCTGGCCAGAATTGAGGGGATTCAGACAAAGCAGGAAGAAGGAAAGAAAGAAATATCGCCCATTCAGTCCGTGAAAAAATATGTGGATGATAATTATTCCTCGCATGACATGTCGCTTGACCTGGCAGCTGCCAAATTAGGGTATAACAAAAAATATCTTTCTGATTTATTCAAGAAGGAGTTAAAGATAACCTTTACGGCCTATCTTAGAACGGTGCGGATTCAAAATGCCTGTTATTTGATAGAACAAGGGGTAATATCGGTGAAAAAGCTTGCCTATCTGAGCGGCTTTTCCGATCCGTTGTATTTCTCAAAGGTATTCAAAGATGTGATGGGAGAATCGCCAAGAAGCTATATACAAAAAGAAAAAAGGAGAGCAGCGGTAAATTTAGCTGAATAGGGATATGTATTATATTTTAATTTGAATTTCTACAATTATGTTTGGCCTTCAGTTCTATTCCAACCAGAAGTATCAGAAGGAGGAAGGCAGTTCGGTTCCAAAGGCCGTGTTGTTTGCATTGGGAACATCGGTTGTTATCACAGCAGAGATGTTCGTGTTTCGCGGGGGAAAGATAGAATGTACCTGGTTCTCGCTTGGCTTCGCTGTCCTTGGCGCTATTGTCTCCGTTCTATTTAGCTATTGCAGCGTCGCGGCAATGGAAAAAGTAAATCTTTCGTTGTATTCGCTGTTTGCGATGCTGGGGGGAATGCTGCTTCCGTTTTTAGACGGAATCTGGTCCTGGGGAGAGGAATTCAACTGGAAGAAGGGACTCAGTATTGGAATCCTTTTTCTTGCCATGCTGATAGGTGTGAGCCTTCGGGCGGATTTGCAGTCGTTAAAATATTGTGCTCTGGTATTTGTGCTGAATGGAATGGTGGGAGTTATCTCAAAATGGCATCAGAGCTTTCCGGACAGAAATATATCAAGCGGCGGATTTATGCTTCTGAAAAGCGCAATTACGGTGCTGTTATGCCTGGTGCTGCTGTTATTTTTTAAGAAGGAGAACAGAAGGTGGAGGCACCCGAAAAAAAGTGTTTTATATATAGGGGAATACGGCGTGTTGAACGGCTTTGCCAATTTGTTTGTATTGATTTCCCTGATGCATGTTCCGTCATCCGTTCAATATCCGATGATAACGGGCGGAACAATTATTGTCTCTACGATTCTCGGATATTTGGGCGGAGAAAAACCAACCCGGAAGAATGTGATTGCGGCGGCGCTTGCCATGTCCGCAACATTACTGCTGGTATAATACCACTGCCACGGACTGACGTCTGCGGCAGTGGTATTTTGATCCGCGGCTGAATCCACGTGTGCATCAGCACAGCACCACAATCTGCTCCGGCGTTGTCTGGGCCGGAATGCTTCTGGTGGTAAACGTATACACAACGACCAGCACGCGGCCGGCAGGAGAGCAGGTGAAGGTCTGATTGTTCGGCATAGTAATGCGGGTAGACGGACCGATATTCAGTTTCAGCCTTCGGTTGCTGCTGAGAAGGTTCCGGTCGAAGCGATCCACGGTAATGGATTGATTGCCATTATGGCGGGCAATGACAACTGCGCGATACTGCGGCGGATAAATCAGCGGAACCGGGGCAGAGGTGTCAAAGAAGCCGATGATACGCATACCCGTTGTCACCTGTACCTGGTTAAGAAAGCAGGTATCGGATGTAGTCAGGAAGGTAAGCGTCTGGCCGTCCGACATACGAATATCGATCAACTGGCTGCAGCATTGTCCGTCTGCAGGACGAATGTCTGTAACGATTCCGGAAAACGACCCATATAAGATTTCCTGTTCAGAGTTAGAACGATACATAAAAACCTCCATTCTGCCAGCGGGCCGTGAGAGTCGGCTGCCGGCATTAATTTTTTGCGAAATAAAAGTTCGGCAAACAATTCTTCTTCTATTTTATCATATGCGGTTCCGGTTAAAAAGAGGCTTATTTTATTGGAATTAGAATATCTGACGGTTCTTTGGCCTGATAGAGTGGATTATGATGAGTTAAGAGAACGAGAGGATGAATAAGATTGAAAAATTTTAAAATATCCATTGCATGTTTCGTTCCGTCGGTATATGATAGAATTAAATCGTCTGTATCTTGCAGAGGATGCCTTCTGGAGAGAGGAATATTCGGACGGGCAGTTTGAGTGGCTGGATTGTCACGAGAAGGAGAAGGGTAAAGTGCTTTCCCTAATGCTGCACAGCGACTGGGAGACCTACGGAGGTACGACGAAGAAAGAGGGAAGGGGAGCGGGAAAGCGAGTCCGGGCGAAGGAGAGGTTATGCGGTCCGGAGAGGAAGCTTTCGATTCCGGCCTATTCCGGAATTCTTTAACGGGTGGAGAAAGCGCGGGGGAGAAAAATCTGTGAATGATCAAAAGGAGAGAAGAGTATGAACAATCCGAAGTGGCTGAATGACGCGGTAATCTATAATATTTATCCGCAGTCCTTTTACGATACGAACGGGGACGGAATCGGCGATTTGAAGGGAATCTGCGAGAAACTGGACTATATTCAGGAGATGGGCTTTACGGCGATCTGGCTGAACCCAATCTATGAAAGTCCCTTTAAGGATGCCGGATATGACGTGGCTGATTTCTACAAGGTGGCGCCCCGTTACGGTACGAATGAGGATTTCCGAATTCTGTGTGAGGAAGCAAAGAAGAGGGATATCAAGGTGATTATGGATCTGGTGGCAGGGCATACCTCGACCGAGTGCGAATGGTTTAAGAAGTCTGCACTGCCCCAGAAGAATGAATACTCGAACCGCTATATCTGGACGGATTCCGTATGGAACACAGGCGACGGACGCAAGTTCATCAGCGGCTGGTCTGACCGGGATGGCTGTTATATGACGAACTTTTTCTACTGTCAGCCTGCACTGAATTACGGCTATAAGCAGGTTACGGCTCCCTGGCAGCTTCCGATGGATCATCCGGACTGCATGGCAATGCGTCAGGAGCTGCTGAACATTATGGATTATTGGTGCGATCTGGGGGCGAACGGATTCCGAGTGGATATGGCATCGTCGCTGGTAAAGGAGGATCCGGACGGAGAGGGAATCAGAGAGATATGGAGCGATCTAAAGACAAGATTCCGCGCTAAGCATCCGGACGGAGTGCTGATTGCGGAATGGAGCTTTCCGAAGGACGCGATTGCGGCGGGATTCGATATTGACTTTATGATTCATTTTGGAACCAAGGCGTATACAACGCTGTTCCGCTATGAGAAGGGAACGAACCAGTCGGAGGCGTGGATTGGCAACAGCTATTTCCGTGCGGAGGGAAAGGGAGATATTCAGGAATTCCTGGATATCTATCTGGAGCATTACAACGAGGTGAAGGGAAAAGGCTATATTGCGATTCCGACCGGCAACCACGATATGCAGCGTGTGTCGATGGGAAGAGATATGACCGACTTAAAGATTGCGTATACGTTCCTGCTTACGATGCCGGGTGTACCGTTCGTCTACTACGGTGATGAGATCGGAATGCAGTACATAAAGGGTCTTCCGTCGAAGGAGGGCGGTTTTAACAGAACCGGAGCCCGCACGCCGATGCAGTGGAATCAGGGGAAGAACAAGGGCTTCTCGACCGGAGACGAGCTGTATCTTCCGGTGGATGCTTCCGCGGATGCACCTACCGTGGCGGAGCAGGAGGCGGATCCGAATTCGCTGCTGAATTATGTGAAGAAGCTGATTGAAGTGAGAAAAGCAACGCCGGATCTGTGCGCGGATGGCGAGTTTGAAGTTGTAAGCGCCGGATATCCGTTCGTATATCGCCGTGGGAATGTGCTGGTGATTGTGAATCCGAAGGATGAGGCGGTCAAGGTTCCGGCTGCGAACGCGAAGGAGTGTCTCATTGGTGTGAATGCCGGGCTTTGCGGCGAGACGGTAACGATAAGCGGGAAAGGTGCCGCAGTTATTATTCTCGGTTAAAGACGAAAGCAAAGAAATAAAGAACCCCCGTCTGTTCCGAAAGCCTGTGATGCAGGCAGCAGGAACGGACGGGGGTAAATGATTAAAATTACTGGAATTTTACTTCATTCCATTTCTCAATATACAGATTCTCGAGTTCTTCTCCAAGATACTGATAGGTCCTGCAGCGATCCAGCACTTCCTGCGAGGGAAATGCAACGGTGCTGTTCTTAATATCGGGCTCTTCAATCAGCTCTCTTGCCGCTTTGTTCGGTGTGGAATAAGTGATGTATTCAAAGTTCATCAGAGCAATGTCCTCGCGGCACATTAAATTAATCCAGGCCTCTGCGTTCTCCTTGTTCTGACAGTTCTTCGGAATGACCCATCCGTCAATCCAGACATTGGAGCCCTCCTTTGGAACTACGTATTCCAGATCCGGATTCTCACGCTGCGTATAGATTGCTTCCCCGGAGTAGATAACTCCAAGTGCGGCCTCGCCGCCGATCATCTTATCTCTTACCTGGTCTACAACGTAGGCCTGTACGAGAGGGTACTGGGAACGAAGCAGCTCGGTTGCTTCGTCAATCTCGGTCTCATCGGTGGAGTTCAAAGAATAACCAAGGTAGGTCAGTGCGATTCCAAATGCGTCGCGGACGCTTTCGATCATCAGGATATCGCCGGAATATTTTTCGTCAAAGAGGGCGCCCCAGCTGTCAATCGGCTCATCCACCATGGTGGTGTTGTAGAGAATACCAACGGTGCCCCAGCAGTAGGGAACACAGTATTGATTGCCCGGATCAAAGTCCTCCGCACTTTTTAAATAGGAGGAATCAATATTGGTAATATTCGGAATGTTGTCATAATTCAGCTCCGCAAGTAAATCATTCTGAATCATCTTCTGAACCATATAGTCGGACGGACAGACGACATCATACTGGACTGCGCCGGCCTCGATAACCGGATACATATCCTCGTTCTGTTCGAATTCGGAATAGACAACTTTAATCCCGGTCTCTTCCTCGAACATATCAATTACGTTCTCGTCAATATATTCGCCCCAGTTATATACATATACGGTACCGGAACCGGAGCCCTCCTGGGTATCATTGTTGTTGCTTCCGCTGCCGCAGCCGGAAAGCAGGGAAGCGCATAATACAGCGGTACACACAGATGCCAAAAATTTCTTCATGATATCCTCCAATCTTACTGTTCTCATCCGGCAGGGGATTAGGGCGCCGGATACAATGAAACTGTTCATGTCTGAGTTACATTAACGTCTGGGCTTTGCATCAGCCTGATTCTTATCCTTCCTTAGATTGACAAGTACCAGCAGCAGGAACACTGCCCCGAACAGAATCGTTGACAGCGCGTATATCTCCGGCTGAATGCCCTTTCGGGTCTCCGCGTAAATCTTGGTCGACAGCGTATCAAGACCGGGTCCCTTGGTGAAGTGAGTGATTACAAAATCATCAAGCGACATGGTGAACGCGAGCAGGAAACCGGAAAGGATACCGGGCATGATGTCCGGTAGTACGACCTTGAAGAAGGCCATAATCGGCGACGCTCCCAGATCCATCGCGGCTTCGTACGTGGAGCGATCCGTCTGCTTTAACTTCGGAGAGACGCTCAGTATCACATAAGGTATGTTAAAGGTGATATGCGATACCAGTACGCTTAAGAACCCGAGCTGAAAGTTCGGAATGAACTCGCGCACCGCGATGAACAGAAGCATCAGGGAAATCGCCGTTACGATCTCCGCATTCAGCATGGGGATGTTGGTAATGCTCATCATAATGGTGCGGGTTGACTTCCTCATGCGGTTGATCGCAATCGCGCCCATAGTACCCAAAAGCGTTGCTCCAAGCGCCGACAGCAGCGCGATTAAAAGAGTATTGTAAAGTGCGGTCAGCAAATCACTGCTTTCGAACAGCGAACGATACCAGTCGAGCGTAAAGCCGCCCCATTTGGAACGGGACTTGGATTTGTTGAACGACAGAACAATCAGGATTAGGATGGGTGCATACAGGAACAGCAGCATGATTCCGAGGTAAAATTTTTGAATGAACTTCTTTATTGCATTTACCATATGCTCTTTCCCTCCGCTTCTTTATCATATTTGGACAGGAGCGCCATGCTTGCCAGCACGAATACCATCAGTACAAGCGACAGGCCTGCTCCGGCGTTCCGGTTGTTGACAACCTTGAACTGCTGTTCAATTACGTTACCAATCAGTACGACCTTGTTGCCGCCCAGAATGTTGGAGATAACAAAGGTGGTTAAGGACGGTACAAAGACCATGGTAATTCCGCTGATGACGCCGGGAAGGCTGAGCGGAAGCGTAATCTTAAGCAGAGTCTGCAATCCGTTCGCGCCAAGGTCTCTTGCCGCGTTGATTACGTTGTTGTCAATCTTAATCAGAACATTGTAAATCGGCAGAATCATAAAGGGGAGGTAATTGTATACCATGCCCAGAATGATGGCGGCCGAGGTATTAATAATATTCAGCGTTGGCAGATGAAGGAAGGAGAGGATCGTATTCAGAATCCCGTTCCGCTCTAATATATTCTGCCAGGCAATGGTTCTCAGCAGGAAATTCATCCACATCGGGAGGATGAAGATGAACACAATGAAGCTGGAGCGCTTCATGTTCAGGCTGCGAAGAATCATTGCAATCGGGTATGCAAGGAGCAGGCAGATCAGGGTACTGATAACCGAGAGGCGAATCGAAAGCCATAATGCTTTCAGGTTAACCGGATCCAGAATCAGCTTGATATTAGCAAGCGTAAAGCTACCGTTCTCCTTATCGGTCAGGCCGTAATACGCAATCATGAAAAGAGGAACAATGATAAAGATCGCCATCCAGATAATATAAGGAGAGGCAAGCAGAGCATTATTCCTTTTTTTCTTTCCCTGCAATTCTTCTTTCAGCTTCTTCTCAACTTTTTTATCACGGCTCATCGATCGTCACCACCTCTTCATCCTCGGATTCCGGACGATTCATAATCTGAATATCGAACGGATCCACACGAATTCCGACTTCCGACCCAACCGGCGATAAATCAGTCGAATGAACCAGCCATTCGCGGCCGTTCGCCATAACCTCCATCTCGTAATGAACGCCCTTGAATATCAGAGAAGTAACGCGGCCCTTGATAATACCGTCCTCGGGCTTTACAAGGTCGATATCTTCCGGGCGGATGACAACATCAACCGGCTGGTTGCGTCCAAAGCCTGTGTCCACGCAGACGAAGTTCGCACCCAGAATATTCACCAGCTTATCCTCAACCATTGTTGCCGAGATAATATTGCTTTCGCCGATGAAGTCTGCGACGAACGCATTCTTCGGTTCATTATAAATCATCTCAGGCGTTCCGACCTGCTGGATGTAACCCTGGTTCATAACCACGATCGTATCGGACATCGTAAGCGCCTCTTCCTGATCGTGCGTAACATATACGAATGTAATTCCGAGCTCATTCTTTAACCGAATCAGCTCGTACTGCATGTCCTGACGCATCTTTAAATCAAGCGCGCCGAGCGGTTCATCAAGCAGAAGAACTTTTGGCTCATTCACAATCGCGCGGGCGATTGCAATACGCTGCTGCTGGCCGCCGCTTAAGGAGTCGGGCATGCGATTGCCGAAGCCGTCAAGGTTCACCAGCTTTAACGCGTAGTCGATCTTATCCTTAATATACTGCTTGCTTTTTTTCTTAATCTTAAGGCCGAACGCGATATTCTCAGTGATCGTCATATGGGTGAACAGTGCGTACTTCTGGAATACGGTATTCAGCTGTCTTTCGTTGGGGGCAAGTCTGGTAATATCCTTTCCGTCAAAGATTACCTTCCCCTTATCCGGAGTCTCGAAACCGCCGATAATACGAAGCGTTGTGGTCTTGCCGCAGCCGGAAGGGCCGAGCAGAGTGAGAAACTCGTTCTCACGGATGTAAAGATTCAGATCATCCAGGACAACGGAATCTCCGTATTGCTTCGTAATATCAACCAAGTCAATCAATTTGCGGTCAGACATAAAAATCCTCCAATCCGGCGCGCGGCGCCAAACGTAATAAAACGCCTAAAAGCTGGGCGGCGTGGATACCCAAAGCAGAGTTGCTCCGGACTTGCCGGCAGCAGTGATGTAATGCTTTTGATTCGGGGTAAAGTAGAACGATTCCCCCTTCTTGGCTTTAAAAGTCTTGGAACCGATGTGAAGCTCAATGCTTCCGTTCAGAACATATCCGAATTCCTCACCCTCGTGCGGGTTATCCGGGTAAGTCGAACCTCCCTCCTGAAGGGTCAGGAGAATGGGCTCCATGCTGTTCTTCTGAGCATTCGGAATGATCCACTGGATAACATTATTCAGCTCGTGATCGTGCTTCTCAAAATAATCGGTCTTTTTAAATACCACCTGTTCTGAGGAGGTGTTCGAAAAGAATTCCTCCAGGTTGGTACCCAGGCATTGCAGGATATCAACAAGGGTAGCGATGGAAGGGGAGGTCAGATCCCTCTCGAGCTGAGATATAAACCCTTTGGACAATTCCGCGCGGTCTGCGAGCTCTTCCTGAGTGAGGCTTTTCTGGATTCGAAGCTCCCTGATTTTTTCGCCGATATTCACAGGCATTCCTCCTTTTCGCTGTCTTATTGAAAATAAACTGAAAGTTTAGCAAAACTAAACATGGCGATCTCTATTATACACGGAATGTATCCGGTGTCAATATGAATTTGCAAAAATACGCAAATTTTGTCAAAATCCGAGAAAGCCACGGAAAAAAGCCGGAAATACAGCAATTTCAAGGTGTTTTGCCAAGGAATTCAGTAGGTTTTGAAAGCGTGGGTTAGGTAATACTAAACTTTGAGGAAAAGTTAACAATCACTTACAGCAGTGCAGTAAAGAGGAAGAACAGGAAAAATAAAATTTGTAGTTGAGGCGGGCACAAAAATGTTGTACAATAGAAGTCGGCCGATGATCGGAAGTGAGTAAGAAGATACGAAAGGAACAGTTGATATGGAAGAAAAGAAGGAGATTAAGATTACAATACAGCGTCAGGGAAAGTCCGAGCTGGATTACAGCAGGTCTCTTGAGGAACTGAAGGAGATTCATAAGGAACGAATGGAACGGATTAAGGCGGGAGAAAAGCAGCTCGCAACGCTTGAGTTCGCGATGCTCGCATATGCGATAGATTGTGTGAATTGGGTGAAGAAGAGCTTCTCCATTGATCTGGATCTGGAGGAGGGAAGCCTTCTGCAGTTTCAGAATGTGCTGGAGAACGCACAGGCCGCAATCAAGAAGGGAGCTCTTCCGAAGGAAAGAATTGACAGCTTCCTGAAACTGTTCGGCGGTTATTACGGTGCTTTGATTCTCCATAATCTTGGTGGAGAGTGGGTTCAGTCAAGTATCGGTCCGGCGGTTGAGATTGGAACCAGGCATGCGTTTGTCATGACGTGTATTGTGAAGTTTCTGAACTCGGGAGCGGAGGATGAGAGCTGCATCGGATTCTACGGAAGATTCAAGGATGCGTGCAGCAAGTAGTTTGCGTAATCAGAAAGTTTGCTTATCAACGGCCCGTGTGTCATGGGGCGATTGGTCCTGAGACACACGGGCCGTATTCTGCTTAAAAGGAAATCAGATTCGATCATTGGAGCTTGCAAGCCGCATGACATGCCCGGAAAGGCGTCTTCCAAGGAAAAGGGCTGCGATCGCGGTAGGAATATCCTTCGCGAGCATAAGCGGCACGGTAGGAAGAATCCAGGTCTTCATCACCAGGTAATAATAGAAAAGGCCGATTACATGGCAGCTTAGCAGTCCCATTATGCACAGAGCGATGCTTGGGACGGGTTTGCGTCTCGCGCCGAGCCCGGTTAAGGCCGCAAACGGAAGAAAACCGAATAAGTATCCGCCGCTCGGGCCAAGCAGCGCGTCAGGTCCGCCGGAAAAACCTGCGAATACCGGAATCCCTGCCGCACCGATCAGGAGGTATACCAATACCGCGAGCGTACCGTATTTGGGACCGAGGATAACGGCCAGAAATGCGACCGCAAAGGTCTGCAGAGTAATTGGAATACCGCCGGGAAGCGGGATGGATATCTGGGAAAGTACCGCAAGCACTGCCGCAAACATTGCTGTCATGACGAGAGAGCGGGTGGTGAAGGTGCGGTGCGTGTTCCCTGAGGTGGAACCGGAATTATGTGTACTCATATATATCACCCATTCTTTTGTTATTTTGTCTTACCAAAAAAGTCTTTCATCCTGTCAAGGCGGGAGGACATACTGCACATCATCAGATCCGCAATTGCAACGGCCGCCATGGATTCTACGACGACGACCGCACGGGGAACTACGATGGGGTCATGGCGTCCGCGTACGCTGACGGTAATGGGCTCGCCGGCCTTGTTGACCGTCTGCTGTTCCCTCGATATGGAGGGGGTGGGCTTGAATGCTGTGCGGAAGATAATCTCGGAGCCGTCGCTCATTCCGCCGAGAATGCCGCCTGCATTGTTGCTGGTCTTACGGACATGTCCGCAAGCGTCAGCGGTGAAGCCGTCGTTATCCTCGGAACCGCGCATTGCGGCCGCGTCAAAGCCGGCACCGAATTCGATGCCCTTGGTAGCACCAATGGAGAGCACAGCGTGCGCAAGGCATGCGTCAAGCTTATCGAATACCGGCTCTCCGATACCCGCCGGAACGCCGCTGACTATGCATTCGATGATGCCGCCGAGAGAATCCTGCTCCTTCATGGTCTTTTCAAGAAGCTCCTCTGCCTGCTCGGAAGCATGTAAGTCCGGCATGCGCAAAGGACTTTTCTCAATATTCTCTTTCGAACAGTTCTTATAATTAATCGAAACCGGACCGATGGATCTGGTATAAGCGCAGACCGAGATTCCCAGCTCTTCCAGCAGCTTGGAAGCAACCGCACCGCCTGCCACGCGTCCGATTGTTTCGCGCGCGGAGGTCCGTCCGCCGCCGCGGTAATCGCGGAAGCCGTATTTCTGATCCATTGTGTAATCCGCGTGTCCGGGGCGGTAGTAGCCTGCGATCTCGGAGTAATCCGAAGAACGCTGCGACTCGTTTTTCACCAGCATGGAGATCGGAGTGCCGGTGGTCCGTCCTTCAAATACGCCGGAAAGAATGGACACGGTGTCATTCTCCCTTCTGGGAGTGGAATACCGGGTCTGACCGGGCTTACGCCGATTCAAATATTGCTGGACGGCTTCTTCCGTTAAAGGAAGGCCGGCCGGACAGCCGTCTACGACGACTCCGATTCCATCGCCGTGGGACTCGCCCCAGGTAGACAGCCGAAATAAAGTACCGTATATAGAACCTGCCATATGTTTCACCTCTCTGATTATCTTATCTCATAGAATATTCTTTAGTATAGCGAATTGCGGCGGAATAATCAATCTATTTTTCTGAATTTTGACATATGATGAAATAAAAAAGGAAAGGGGAGGGGAAGGAATGAAGGAGAATACCAGGAGATATCCGAACGAGAATAAGAAGCAGGATTATTATTTTGTAGAAGAAGAAAATACGGTTTATGAGGTGGACAGAAGCTGTGCCGAACGAAAAGTCAGGGAGAAATCTTCAGCTATGACGAAGAGAAAGGAGCCCGGCGCCAGATAGCGCGGGCTCCTTTTTGGGCATGGAAGATGCCGATGCCGATTAACAGCAGCCGTTTCCGTTGCCGCAGCAGAACAGAAGAAGAAGGATGATAATAATGCAGCTGCAGTCTCCGCCTAAGATGGAATTACCGCAGTTGTTGCCGCAGCTATTGCCGCATCCACAGTTGTTGCCGCATCCGCCGCAGAAGAACAGAAGCAGGATGATAATCCACCAGCAGCTGTTATTGTTGTTGCTTACTCCCTCACATCCACATCCACAGTTTGTTGCCGCTAAATCACTCATTGTTTGTTACCTCCAAATTTTGTTTACAGTGTATAGTATGAATAACGGCTTGCCTTATTTCCTTATTTCCGGAAAATTTTTTGTGGAACAGGAAATTCGCCGAACGGTGTGAGAATTGGGCTTTCCGAGTCAGCTTTGAAGCAGCTGTTCAATGGATAGGAGCCCCCAGCCCTGCTGGTTCCGTGGAAGGCCGATATCGACGGCGCGGTCGTGAAGACGGAGCTTTACGTCTTTGTTGGTCAGGTTCGGTTCTTTGGACAAAAGCAGGGCGAGAGCCCCGGAGACAACGGGGGTGGCCATGGAGGTGCCGCTTTTTACCGTATAATAGGCGGAATAGCCCATGGAACCGGAGCGGCGCGCGGACGGAAGATCAAGGCTTTTACAGCTGATAATATTGCTGCCGGGGGCAACGATATCGGGCTTTAAGATGCAGGCTCCGGTCGGGCCGCGCCCGGAATAGCAGGAGGTATGCCCGCGGGGCGTGCGGATAATCTGGTTATCGTCCGAAGCGCCGACCGTGATGATTTTGCGGCTGGAGCCCGGGATGGAGATGCTTCCGCTGTCCGGACCGTTATTTCCGGCGGCGGCTACAACGACGAGTCCGGCATCCCAGGCGGAGTCGACCGCGGTGAGAAGCTTTTTATCCTCTTCGGAGCGGGAGCCCTTTGGCGTTCCAACAGAAATGTTCAGGATGCGGATGCGATAGCGCTCTTTATTCTGGATCACCCAGTCGATTCCGGCAAGCACCTCCGGAATATTTCCGCCTCCGCGCTGATCGAGCACCTTGACCGAGATGAAATGGCATAAGGGGGCGATTCCCATAAAACGTCCCGCGCTCATCCGTCCGCAGCCGCCGATGATTCCGGCAACATGGGTTCCGTGGCCTCCGTCATCATAGGGAGCGCTTTTGTGGCCGATTGTATCATAAAAGGCAGCGATGCGGCTGCCTCCCTCTAAAAAATCTGGATGGGTGCAAATCCCGGTATCCAGGATTGCGACACCGACACCGGCGCCAAATATCTTCCGATCATGAGCCCATTTGGCACCGACAATCTGACGAGCTCGTTCCATAGTTATAGTGCCTTTCTGAATGTTATTCTATATTAGTGTATTCCTGCGGACGCGTTCCGGTTCGGAACGACAGAGAAAAAAACGGTGACAAACGTCGGAAGAGATGGTATGATAATGAGAAGGATATGTGAATTGCATCCGTCTCCGAAGTGCGGAGGAATCGAAGAAAAAGAAAGGAAGGAAAGAACGTGCCGGCAACAGGTGAATTTTACAGGGATAAATCAGGCGGGCTTTATCAGGTCCTCCTGACAGCGGTGAATACGATTGACAGGGGAAGAATGGTAGTATACCAGGAACTGAAGGGAGAGTATACGGTCTATGCTCTGGCGGAGGAACTGTTCCTTGCGGGATACACAAAGAGCGGGGTACAGCCGGACGCGGGGGAGAAAGAGAGTGTCAGCAGCAGAACTGCAGCTGTGGGAGAACGGACAAAGGCGCTTGGAGAAGCGGCAGTTGTGCTTGAGAAGGCTGTTGAGGAGAGGCCTGATCAGGCTGTACATACCGGGCTGCTGGAATTCCTGGATGCGAGATCCTATCAGGAGAAGCTTGAGATTCTGCGCGGTATGAGGAATCAGCTGGACGAGCAGGCGCTGAATGGAATCGGAGTGTGTCTGGATATTGCAGTGGATGATAAGAGTATGGAAGAAAAATATGCTGTGATTGTGAATTATTTAAAGACACAGATTCGTTTTGAGGATCGCAGGCTGCGATAATAAGAGGGCAGCAGAAATGGAGGATTTTATGATTCATGATGATTATATTTATTTTACCATAGGCAAGCAGAAGCATATTGCATTGATTGCGCATGATCGCAAAAAGAAGGAGCTGATTGAATGGGTACAGCGCAATGCGGATATCCTAAAAGGGCACTTCCTGTGCGGAACCGGGACGACGGCGCGGCTGATTTCGGAGCAGACCGGACTTCCGGTGAAGGGATATTCGAGCGGTCCGCTTGGCGGCGATCAGCAGATCGGGTCGAGAATCGTAGAGGGGAATATTGATTTTGTTGTATTTTTGTGGGATCCGCTGGAATCACAGCCCCATGATCCGGATGTGAAGGCGCTGCTGCGAATTGCGGTGGTATATGATATTCCGATCGCGAACAATCTTGCAACGGCGGATTTCCTGCTGAACTCTGCATATATGAATTCGGAATATCAGAGGAAGGTTGAGAACTATAATAAGAGGATGAAGGAACGACTGGAGCAGTATTCAAAATAAATCGGCTGCGCTGATATCGGAGGAAAAAGAGATGTTTCGATTAGCAAAATATCTGAAGCAGTTCCGTAAGTACGTGATTATCGGACCGATATTCAAGCTTATGGAGGCCATATTCGAATTGATTGTTCCGCTGGTTATGGCGGGGATCATTGATGTGGGAATTAAGAATCAGGATCAGGGATATATTCTGAAGCTGGGCGGAGTCATGGTGCTGCTCGGAGTGCTGGGACTGTGCTTTGCCCTGATCTGTCAGTATAGCGCGGCGAGAGCGTCGCAGGGCTTTGGAACCGTTCTGCGCAACGAGATGTTCGCGCATATCAATTCGCTGTCCCACGCAGAGATCGATAAGCTGGGAAGCAATTCCATGATTACGCGTATTATCAACGATGTCAATCAGCTGCAGCTGGCGGTTGCGATGCTGATTCGCCTTGTGATCCGGGCACCGTTTCTGGTTATCGGAGCGGCGGTTATGGCAATGAGGCTGGATCTGAAATTATCGGTGATCTTCCTGATTGTGGCACCTTTGGTCGCGGCGGTGTTGTATATCATTATGAGCCGTTCGGTTCCCTATTATAAGGTTCGCCAGGAGAAGCTGGATAAGGTGTCGCTGATTACGAGGGAGTCTCTGGAGGGAGCGAGAGTGATCCGGGCGTTCTCAAGGCAGGAGAAGGAAAAGGAGCGCTTTATGGAGGCGAGCGAGGATGTGACCGAGGCGGCAATGCGCGTCGGAAAGATATCCGCATTCCTGAATCCGGCAACCTTTGCGATTCTGAATCTTGCGATTGTCGCGATTGTATGGTTCGGCGGATACCGGGTCGATGCGGGAGCAATGACACAGGGAGAGATTATCGCGTTCGTTAATTATATGACACAGATCTCGCTGGCGCTCGTCGTGGTTGCGAATCTGGTTGTTATCTTTACAAAGGCAGGAGCGTCGGCAGTGAGAATCAACGAGGTTCTGGATACGAAGCCGTCCATTGTTGAGGGAAAGACAGGAGAGCAGGAGAAGGTACCGGCGTCCGTGCCGAAGGTATCGTTTCAGAATGTCTCCTTTGCGTATCCCGGAACATCGAAATGCTCTCTTGAGCATGTAACCGTGGATATTATGCGCGGTGAGACGGTCGGAATTATCGGAGGTACTGGCTCCGGTAAGTCCACGTTCGTGAATCTGATGCCGCGTTTTTATGATGTAACGGAGGGAAGCCTGCTGATCGACGGCATTCCGGTTCAGGAGTATACCTTTGAGGGACTGCGAAGGCAGTTCGGAATTGTTCCGCAGAGAGCCGCACTTTTTAAGGGAACCATCCTTGAAAATATGCGCTGGGCAAAGGAAGATGCCACGATGGAGGAGATTGAGGCAGCAGTTCGGACCGCGCAGGCGGCGGATGTGGTGGCTTCCAAGCCGGACGGTTATGAGGAGATGATATTGGAGGGCGGCAAGAATTTCTCGGGCGGCCAGAAGCAGCGGCTTACGATCGCAAGAGCACTGGTCGGAAAGCCGGACATCTTAATTTTGGATGACAGTTCGAGCGCGCTTGATTATGCGACGGATGCGAAGCTTCGTACAGCGATTCGGGAATTCAGTAAGGATATGACCGTATTCCTTGTATCGCAGCGCGCGAACTCGATTAAGCATGCGGATAAGATTATTGTGCTGGATGACGGAGAAGTTGCGGGAATCGGAACCCATGACGAGTTGTATCGGAACTGTGAGGTATACCGGGAGATTTGCCTGTCTCAGTTCTCGAAAGAGGAGGTGAAGGGCTGATGGCTGGAAAGATGGAAGAACTTCAGAATACCGCGGGACAGCCGGTGTTAAAACGCCTGCTGTATCTGACGAAGCCATACCGGATTTTTCTGGTGCTGGCTGTAATCAGCGCTTTGATCAGCGTAACCTTTCAGCTGCTGGCACCGGTGCTGACCGGACGGGCGATTGACTATGTCATAGGCCCAGGTGAGGTATCGTTTGCTCAGATAGCGAAGATTCTGATCACGCTTGCAGTTACAATTGCGGTCAGCGCGGTATTTCAGTGGATGCTGACCTTCAGTACCAATAAGCTGACGTTTTACACGGTAAAGGATCTTCGGGATATTACCTTCGGCAAGCTGAATCAGGTTCCCCTTCGCTATATTGACAGCAAGACGCACGGAGATGTGATTAATACCGTAGTCAATGATATTGATCAGGTTTCGGATGGCCTGCTGCAGGGCTTTGCGCAGCTTTTTTCCGGAATTGTAACAATTATCGGAACGCTCGGCTTCATGCTCAGTATCAACGTTGGAATTACGGTGCTGGTTGTTGTGCTGACCCCGCTGTCCTTCTTCGTGGCGGGCTTCATTGCGAAGCGCGTGTCAAATAAGTTCCAAGAGCAGTCGATGATCCGCGGCAAACTGACCGGTTATATCAACGAGATGCTTGGCAATCAGAAGATTGTAAAGACATTCAATTATGAAGCAAGAGCCCAGGAGACATTCGAGGCGATGAACGGGAAATTATACAAGTGCGGCGTTATGGCGCAGTTTTACTCCTCTCTGACCAACCCCTGCACCCGGTTTGTAAATGGTGTTGTATACGCGGCTGTTGGCATCTTCGGAGCTCTGAGTGCGATCTCGGGGCGCGTATCCGTCGGCCAGCTCTCAAGCTTCCTCACCTATGCGAATCAATATACCAAGCCGTTCAATGAAATCTCCG
>JAGAPO010000018.1 GCA_017623215.1 Lachnospiraceae bacterium
CATTTCGCCTATTTTTAAGTTTTCCATAGAGGTCAGAAAGGTAATTTACACGACAAACGCCATAGAATCGCTGAATTCTACATATCGGAAGCTGAACCGCCAGCGAAGCGTATTCCCCAGCGATACAGCCCTGCTCAAGGCCCTGTATTTGGCGACCTTTGAGGCCACAAAGAAATGGACCATGCCGCTTCGGAATTGGGGACAGGTCTATGGTGAACTGAGCATCATGTACGAAGGAAGACTGCCGTAGAATGCTTATAAGGTAAACGGAAGCGGGTGGGCCCCCTCACCCGCTCTTGACATGCCCCGACATAAATGTTATATATAAAACAAGACTGGAAGTTCCATAATCGAACTTCCAGCCTCATCATTATCATAGAAGATCTGTATTTACAGACTTTGTTTCACACACTCAAAAGGACGCAGGCGCGTCCTTTTTTCTCCTATTTATACCGAACCTCTTCATCCATCGGCCGGAACAAAATCCCTTTCAAGCACTGGTCAAAGATTCGCGCACATTCCAGAGTCATTCGGCTGGATGCGCGGGTCGCTTCGAGCTTGCCGGCGCGGATACAGTTCACGGCGTCCTGAATCTGGTAAATGAACATATTCTCTTCACCCTGCGTGTAGCTTTCGACAAGCGTTCTGGTATTATCGTATAATTCCACAGTATTTCCGCTATGCATCCGGACGAGGCGAATGTAACCTCTGGTTCCGTAGAGGAAGCCGTCTTCCGGAAGCTTTGTGGCAATCGAGCACTGGATTCCGGCCTGACAGGTCGGGTAGCGCAGGTTCAGGCTGACCGTCTCATCGACGCCGGTCTCGGCAAAGGTGACGAAGGACTGAACCTCCTGAACCGGTTCTCCAATCAGGTAGGAGAGGATCTCAATGGGATATACGCCGACATCCTGAAGAGCACCGCCGCCGAGCTCTTTGCAGTACATGCGGCCGCTGTAATTCTTCTCGGCGGGGAATCCAAGCGTTGCCTGCGCAAGCTTCAGTTCTCCGATGCGGCCCCCGTGCAGCCATTCCATTACCTTGTCAATCTTCGGAACATAACGCACCCACATACCCTCCATCAGGAACAGACCTTTTTCTTTCGCAAACCGAAATGCGCAGGCAGCTTCTTCTTCTGAAGCGACCATTGCCTTTTCGCAGATTACGTGCTTTCCCGCGCGCAGACACTGCATGATATTCTCATAGTGAAAATTATTGGTGGTCGCGATATAGACGACGGAGATATCATCTCTTGCAAGCATCTCGGCGTAGCTGCCGTACCAGGCGGGAACCTGGTGCTTTTCGGCAAAGGCCTTTGCGCGATCCGGGCTTTTGCTTGCGACAGCGGCAAGAAAGGCTCCCTGTACAGAGTCGAGTGCCCGGCAGAAGTGTCCGGCAATTTTGCCTGCTCCGATAATTCCAAACTGCAATTCGTTCATCGTGATCCTCCCTTTCTTCCGGTATCCCGTGAATCGGGAACCGGCACAACAGTTCTATAAAAATACAAATAATTGTGGAATCCGCATTCATTTCCGGAATTTCGGTATCCCTGAACCGGCGTTGAAATCGTACGGCAATTATCCGGGAATATCGTATCACAGGGAGAGCAATATTTGCAATGGGATATGGAAATTTTATAACTGTTTTTTAAAATTTAGAATAGTGGAGCAGACCGATACGGTGTTGTTCGAGATTGATAGGGGCGAGACGCGTGATATTATAATCGAATTCAAGGTGATTCGGAGAGGGGTAGACGAGATTCCGTTCTCCTCTAAGAATCCGCCGGTGGTTCGGAAAACCCGGATGCAGAAGATCGTGTGGAGCCTGGAAGATGGCTGTGAGACGGTCTGTGCGAAGATACCGGAGTCAACGGAACCGATTGGCAGAAAAGAGGAGAACGTATTGTATCCGTATGGCTGTGCAACGTTAAGAATGACGGAGCTGCCGCTTATTGGCGATCCGGAACCGTATAATCAATAACCAGCTTGTTGTAAACCCAGTCTTTTGAGACGGATTTGACATTTTGGTGAAGCGGGTGGGGCTTATAGGCATCCAGCGATGCCTGGTCGTCAAATTCGGTATACAGACAAAGGTCATATTCGCTGGGCTGATTGATTTCGTACAGTTCAACGTGACGAAGGCCTTCAACTATGCCAATCATCCTGTCAAACATTCCCTGAAGAAGCGCAAGCTTTTCGGGAAATTCGGCATTCTTTATTTCGGGTTTCAGTTTCCAGAGTACAAGATGTTTAATCATAGATAACCTCCTTTTATTTCTCTGCGAGTAATATGCGGTCGGTTGCAAGCTCCGTCTCGCTCTTTTTGGAGTACAGGTCAAGAAGCTGCGGAACCGTCATGGACTCGCGTTCCTTGCCGGAGATGTCAAGCACGATATTCCCGGCGTTCATCATAATCGTTCTGGTTCCGGTCTTAAGCGCGGAGTTCAGATTATGGGTAATCATCATGGTGGTGATGGTATCCTTGGCTACGATTTTGTTCGTAATGTCCATTACCTTTTCTGCAGTGGCGGGATCGAGGGCCGCAGTGTGCTCATCCAACAGGAGCAGCTTTGGCGTCACAATCGTGCTCATGAGAAGGGTCAGGGCCTGTCTCTGGCCGCCGGAGAGGAGACCGACGCGGGTATCCATACGATCCTCAAGGCCCATACCAAACTCGCTTAACGCCTCGCGGAAAAGCTCCGTCTCTTTTTTACGAAGCGCAATCTGGAGGCCTCTGCGTTTGCTTCGGGAGTAGGCGAGCGCAAGATTCTCATGAATTGTCATGCCGGGCGCCGTTCCTTTCATCGGATCCTGGAACAGCCGTCCCACGATAGCGGCGCGCCTGTGCTCGGGCATGTAGGTAATGTCCTGATGATCAAGCGTAATGCTTCCCGAATCGATCCAGAAGCTTCCGCTGATCGCGTTAAATAACGTAGATTTGCCTGCCCCGTTCGAGCCGACGATGGTAACGAATTCTCCCTTGTTAAGATGGAGATTCAAGCCCCGGAGAGCATGCAGCTCATTGGGAGTATTCTTCAAAAAGGTTTTTTCAATCTTATTAATAGTAAGCATATATCCTCACAATCTGCCGTATATCAGCGGCAATTGATAATTGATTATATTCGTTCTCTTCGGAACCTCCCCGACGAAAGAAATCCATGGCGGGATGCCCGTATATTCCCGAAAACCGATGAATCAAAGAGAGGCTTACGCCTTTTTCTTTGCCTTGTTCCTGATCTTCCTCAGCGCAATCTGGCTCTTGAGCGCAGGCAGCGAAAGTGCCGCAAATACGATAACCGCAGATACGAACTTAAGCATGTAAGCCGGGAAGATACTGGTCTGCAGAGCGATCGCGATAATAAAGCGGTAAATCAGTGAGCCGACAATTGCGGAGACGAAGCCGATGGTAACGGAACGTCTTCCGAATATCACATCGCCGATGATAACGGAAGCCAGTCCGACGACAAGGATACCGACACCGGAGCCGATATCGGCAAAGCCCTGATACTGTGCGAGAACGCCGCCGGATAAGGCAACCATTGCATTTGCGATGGCCAGAGCGATAATCTTGGTGACATCAACATTGATGGAGGAAGCGCGAACCATGTCCTCATTATCACCGGTTGCCCGAATGCACAGTCCTAAATGGGTCTTAAAGAACCAGGAGAGGAGCAGGAAGAACACCAGGCAGAAGAGCAGAGCAAGGACAGCCTTGATGATGTCCTTACTGAGGCCGGGAAATGCCTTGTACATTATCTGGAACAAGGTATCGTGTCCAATCAGCGTAAGGTTCGAGCTGCTTCCCATGATGAAGAGATTAATCGAGTACAGACCGCTCATCGTGAGAATGCCGGCAAGAATCGGGTGGATGCCGCATTTGGTCTGGAACAGACCGGTCAGCACACCGGCGCAGGCACCGGCGAGAATGCCGAGAATCAGGCCGAGGAGGGGATGTCCCTTCATTGTAAGCGAAGCGGAGACCGCAAGACCGAGCGTGAAGCTTCCTTCCACGGTCAGGTCCGGAAGATTCAGAATCCGGAACGTGATGTAGACACCGAGCGCCAGCAGGCCGTATATCAGGCCGAGCTGCAGGGAACCGATAATAAGAGTCATGATTGTATATCCTTTCTGTATATCTGTAATATGATAAAGTAAGTATACCGCGAAGCGGTTCTTTATGCAATAGGGGATTCCGATAAAATCTATGCCGCGAAACATTCAGAATTCCAATTAGGAAAGAAGCGGCCGCGGTTCCGGGCCGAATATCAGGCGTGAAAGGAACCGCAGCCGCATCACATTTGCTATACGCTTTCGTGTAAGATTATATCGGGAAGAATTATTCTTCATTCTCCAGTAAAGTAGCGGAGGCAAGAACCTCATCGGAGAGAGTAATTCCGATGGCATCTGCCGTGGTCTTGTTAATCACGGTATCCGTCGCGGGAACCACAACGGAAGGGATATCCTCCATCTTAGTGCCCTTCAGATACTGATCCGCCATGTCCGCCGAAACTGCACCAATCTCGGTATCACTGATTGCAATCGTCGCAAATGCGCCGGATGCTACCATGACAGCGGAGCTGCCGTATACCGGAATCTTCGCATCCTTCGCAACCTCGGCAACCTGAGCCATTGCATTTTGGATAATACTGTCGTTCGGAACGAAGATTGCGTCAACCTTGCCGACTAACGCCTGCGCGGCCTGCTGAACCTCGGAAGAGTTCGTCACAACCGATTCCTCGTAAGCGATTCCGTTCTCGTCGCAGTACGCCTTTGCGTTCTCAATCGTGGTCAGGGAGTTGATTTCACTGGTTGCATATAAGAAACCGTAGGTCTGAACGCCGGGAGTCAGCTTATCGGAGAGAGCGAAAATCTCGCTGACCGGAATTGCGTTGGAAGTACCGGTTGCATTCTTATCGGGATTCTCCATATCACTGATGATACCAGCACCGACCGGATTGGATACGGATATGAAAATAACCGGGATGTCACTTTCCTGATTTACCATTGCCTGGGACGGCGGGGTTGCGATCGTTACGACCATATCAACCTTGTCGGTCACCATGGTCTGGCATATTGTATTCAGAACCGTTGCATCGCCCTGGGCGTTCTTGTAATTGAATTCAAGCTTACTTTCGTCATAGCCGAGCTCACGCATTCTGTCAATAAATCCATTCCTCATGTCCTCGAATGCGCCGTTCTCCGCCATCTGTACGATACCGATGGTAAGCTTATCCTCCTCCTTCTTCTCACCGCAGCCCGCAAATGCGCCGACCATCAGGGTGAGAGCAGCAAGAGCTGCAACTGTCTTCTTCATCATGTTCTTCATTGTGTTGGTTCCATTGTTACGCTTCATAATTCATTCCTCCAATTAAAATAAGTTGTACAGCTCGCTGCATCGGCCATTCGGTGCGAAAGCTGCCAGTTGATGTATTGTCGGGAATGGTGTGTGCACAAGAGAAGCACACGTAAGATTGAGTGGGGAAGGAGCGGTGCAGAAGTTCCGTAAATAAAAAAATACACCCATCCTTATCGCTGCTAAGGACAGATGCAATCTGCGGTGCCACCTTAATTGACGTAGATACGCCCACTTTGTGAAGAGTGCCGACACACCCCCTGCCGGTAACGTTGGCAAATACGTTGCGGAATACTAAAAGGAGAACCTTCGTTGACCGCACCCTCCGTGGACCATTATTCTGACTCGCATCTCTGCCCGGCTTGCACCGTCCCGGACTCGCTGTGTGCGCGTGTATCAGTTTTACTTCCACATCACTGGTTTACTTAATTAAAGCACAGAATAGCGGAAATGTCAAGTAGGAAAATAAAAAATCAATAATGGAATTGTTGAGGTACAATAGATAGGTAACACAAAAATAAAAAAGCAAGGATTCACTTTGATATGATATATTGGAGTTGTCGAGAAACCAATGCATCAGAAAGGAGAATCCTTGCATGTCGATTGTATCACAAGAGAAATA
>JAGAPO010000019.1 GCA_017623215.1 Lachnospiraceae bacterium
ACGCAAAGCGGCTATTTTACCAGCGCCGCGCCGGGGACGACTGCAAGGAGTCCAATTACCATACCGGCGCGTGTGCATCCCCCGGAGGGAGCATGAACACAGCGTGTGAATGTAAAATAGACGCAAAGCGGCTATTTTACCAGCGCCGCGCCGGGGACGACTGCAAGGAGTCCAATTACCATACCGGCGCGTGTGCATCCCCCGGAGGGAGCATGAACACAAGGAGTCCGACTGCCGAACCGGAGAAACACAAAAAGAAAGGGACCTGTACGGCCATGAAGATAATAAAAGAGCACATCAAAGCGAACACATACAAGCCGGTGTATCTGATCTATGGAACGGAGGCATATCTGAAAAAGCTCTACCGGGATAAGTTAAAAAGCGGAATTCTCGGGGGAGAGGGGGATGATATGAATTATTCCCATTACGAGGGAAAGGGAATCGACGGGAACGAAGTCATTCGAATGGCGGACACCATGCCGTTCTTTGCAGAGCATCGCCTGATTGTAATTGAAGAAAGCGGCTGGTTCAAAAGTCAGAATGAGATTGCGGACTATCTCAAAGATATGCCAGACACCACGGTTATTGTATTTGTGGAAAGCGAAGTTGACAAACGAAACCGTCTTTTTAAAGCCGTGCGTGATATCGGATATATCAGCGAGATGAACGGAATGGACGAGGCGAATCTGAAAGTATTTGCGGCATCAGTCTTAAAGAGCGGCGGGAAGAAGGTGACGGCGGATACGGTGGCTTATTTTCTGCAGCGGGCAGGCAGCGATATGAACACGATTCAGAACGAATTGGAGAAGCTGATTTGTTACGCGTATGACCGGGAGGTGGTTACGAAGGAGGATGTAGACGCGGTCTGTACGGAGCAGATTACGGGAAAGATATTTCAGATGACAGAGGCCGTGTCTCAAAAGAACCAGAAACGGGCCTTGGCATTATCTTATGACCTGCTGGCACTGCGGGAGAAGCCGATGACGATACTGTACCTTTTGATTCGTCAGTTCAATCTGCTGCTGCAGGCCAGGGATCTGGCGAGCCGTTCCGTTCCGGGGGCCGAGATTGCAAAAAGGCTGGGAGTTCCGCCCTTTGCGGTGTCGAAATACATGTCTCAGGCAGGGAATTTTAAAGAGTCTGTTCTGAAGGATGCGATTGCCTTCGGAACGGATATTGAGGAGAAGGTAAAGACCGGCCGAATGGAGGATCAGATTGGCGTGGAGATGCTGATTATTAAATACAGTGAAGCATAGTCCAAGAGCTGTTTTTGAGGAAAAGAAAGCTGTTTTTGTGATCCCTGCCGCGAAAGGAACGGTATAGCGTATAATAAGATCATAAAAGGGAAAGGAGACGGCTATGGCGGAGAATGGGTTGAATATGGGGAAGAATTTCGGACTTTCCGAACAGGAACAGATGCTTTTGATGGAATACTGCGACAGAGCCAGGGCTGGATTGACTCCGGAGGATGAGGAGAAGCTGCTTTCGAATTCCGGAGTGGATCAGGACTATTGTATGCAGATGCGTGACACAATTGCCTCCATTCAGGAACCGAGGCAAAAGCAGGAGGCGGAGCAGCTGCTTTTATCGTATGAAAAAGAGACCGGACGGGCCGCGGATGAGGCAAAGAATCAGATTCTATTGCATCGGGCTGCCGTGGAGCTGGAACGGGAGGCGGAGCCGAAGCAGGCCGGACGAATTGAGGAGGCGGTAAAGAGGGTAACGGCCGAAAGCGAGCGCCGCAGAAGAGAGGCCGAACAAAAGGGGCATCTGGCAAGGAACCTCCTGGATATGGTTACGGAAAAGAATGAAAAAGGCAAAGTAAAGCCGCTGTACACGGAGTTCGAGCAGTTCCAGATGGCGGCGCGTGTGAGACTTGCGAACAAATATGCTTCAAGGCAGGTGAAGCTCTTTCTTGGAATGATTCAGGATGAGGAGCGGAAAAAGGAACCTGACAGGAAGAAACCGGAAAAAGAAGAGACAAAAGAGGAGGAGGCGGACGACAAAGAGCTTCCGGAGCTTGATGAAGATATCGTGACTCATGCCAAGATTGCCAAATTCGAACTGGATTCCGGTGCGGAGGCAGAAGAACTGGCGCAGGCGGCGGAAAGAGGCGGCTTTGCGGCAGCGGACGAGAAGCTGCTGAAGATGGGCAGTGCGGCGTTCGATCGTTTTTTTAAGACGCACTATCCGGAAGAACAGAAAAACGAATTGCAGGATGCTAGGCTGGATCTGTTCGATACCATATACATAGGCGGAAAGACGGCCAGAGAATGCTTCGAACACAAGTACAGGAACGAAATACCGGAAAAGCGCGAGGCTATGATGAAATGCGAGGTTGTAGCGGCGCTGGTTTCTTTAAAGGAGCATCTCTCCTTCAGCCGAATCGAACACGGACCTGACGGGCCGATGCTTACCAGTCCGGTCGATATCCGTGCGGGGATGAAAAACGTGGATTCGCCCCGTGCACAGAAGCTGCAGGAATTCCAGGAAAGCGAGACGGCAGAAGAGTACCAAAAGAGAATGATTGAACTCAGCGGTTCTTATGCAAGGAATATCCAGAAGATATTTGAATGGCAGGCGGAGGAGCTGGGCTTTGGCATGACCGGTGAGGATATGCATATGGCATACGAAAGGCTGCACGAGGAACGCAGCATGGCACGGGAAAAAGAGGAACTGAAGGAGGCACTTTCCGAGGAGTCGAAGAAGGAGGAGGAGAATCAGAAGGAGAAGAATCAGAAGGAGAGGCGGACCGTAAAGGAGTTGGGGAACGAACCGGGGGAAGACGCCGAAGAAGCGGAAAAAAAAGGAGGCAGAGAACGGACCAATTATAAAAATCTCTTCCGGGAGGATACGGAAGAGAGCGGCAGGCAAATTTCTGAAAGACAGGTGAGCCGGTCTGGAAAAGAGCCGGTGAGAAGAACGATCGCGGCGCATGCCGAGGAAAAAGAGCAAGGGACGTCGGAACTGGCTCCGAAGGGAATGACGGGGCCCGGGAGAAAGAAAAAGAAGAAACCGGAATAAAAGACAGCAGAATGGAGGATGACATTGATGAAATATCGTTTCATGCGCTTTCCGGAGGGAAAGGCAAAAGCATTAACAGTAAGCTACGATGACGGAAGCCGTTATGACAGGACACTTGTAGAGATTCTGAACCGCTATGGAATTAAGGGGACCTTTAACCTGAACAGCGGTACCTTCGCAAAACAGCCGGGAGAATGGCATATGACCGCCGGGGAGGCGGGAGAGCTGTTCCTGACTGCCGGGCACGAGATCGCAGTACACGGGTATAAACATGTGGCACCCGGACAGGTGAGTGCGATTGACGGAATTCGTGAGGTGTTGGATGGCAGATTGGGGCTTGAGCAGGCCTATGGACGCATCATTCGCGGAATGGCTTACCCCGACAGCGGAATCCAAAGTCTGAACGGCGGAGCGACGGCGAACGAGATTAAGGCGTATCTGAAGTCACTGGGAATCGTATACGCCCGAACCGCTGGAGGGAGGACGAATCGGGATGATAATCCTTCCTTTGAGATGCCGCTTGACTGGTATGAGTGGGTTCCTACCTGTCATCATGAGAATCCGAAGCTGATGGAGTATCTGAAGGAATTCAAGGAAAAGGACATTGATAAGGTTTATTGTGCAAGGCGCTTCCCGCATCTGTTCTATCTGTGGGGTCACAGCTTTGAATTCGATAACAAGAAGAACTGGAATGTGATGGAGGAATTCTGTAAGGCGGCAGCTGACAGCGAGGATATCTGGTTTGCGACCAATATCGAGATCTATGACTACACGCAGGCGTACCGTTCCCTTCAGTTTAGCGTGGATAATACGATCGCCTACAATCCGAGTCTGTACACGATATGGTTTGATATTGACGGTACGCGATTCAGCATAAAGCCGGGAGAGACAAAAAAGCTTGCGTGATCAAATTGCGTGATCAAATTATGCGATAAAATTATGCGACGACTGCAACTGGTTCGGAGGCGGCGAAAGGGAAGCTATGGCCCTGTTCAGGAATTTGAAAAAAATCAATTTACCACTTGCATTTTGTGACGGATTATAGTATAATCAATAATCGGTTGAGTTAATACCGAATGGAGTGGTATCGAAGAGGCCGTAACGAGCTTGACTCGAAATCAAGTTGTCCGCAAGGGCACGTGGGTTCGAATCCCACCCACTCCGCTTTAGAACCCCTGATTATCCAGGGGTTCTATTTTTTGCGCATTTTTTGCTGTATTCTTGAATTGAAGATTGCTTTGTGATAAAATATCTGCATGATTAGAGGTGGCTGATTGAGCGTAAGGAATGGAGGCAGTATTATGGTTGAGAGACGAATTCGATCCGTGGTTCCGCTGTACGCAGCGGGAGCCGTATGGATTATCTGCGGGCTGATTATACCGCTTTATACCCTGTGGGGGATTTTGCTGACGGCGGTGCTGTCTGCAGCTGTATATCTAATATGCGGAAAACTATTTCCGGGGCAGGTAGAACTGGTGCCTGAAAAGGAGAAGCCGATTGATACGGGTGACGCAAAGCTGAATCAGGCGCTTGAGGCGGGAAGAAGCGATGTGAATGCGTTAAAGGAGATTCGCGGGCAGCTTGCGGAAAGTTCGGGAGAGAAGCCCGCAAAAGGAGCGGCGTCGGAGAATATCCAGGGAAGAACGGCGGTACTCGCGGCACTTGAACGGATGATAAAAGCAGCGGAAGCTATCTTTGCAGAGATAAGTGCGAAGCCGGACAAGGCGCCGATGGTACGTAAGTTCATGGAGTATTATCTTCCGAATGTTGTGAAGATTCTGACCTCCTACGTCAAGATGAACCGGATTGCGGGAAGCGGAGACAATACAAAGGAGCTTTCTGCATCCGTAGAAAAGAACGCGCCGATGATGGCAGAGGCATTCGAAAAGCAGCTGGACGGTCTGTATCTGGATGAAATGCTGGATATTACGACAGATATTACCGTGCTTGAGCATATGATGAAAGGAGACGGTCTGACAGATGAAGCTATGTAAGAATCGGGCGGCGGCCTATGTGATCTGTTTTGCTGCCGTTGTATTTTCCGTCTTTGTGCTTGGCGGGGGAAAGCTTTCGAATAGACGGCAAGAAGCCGAGCAGGCATTTTCTGAAGGGGAGAACGGGTACAGCGCGTATCTGGAT
This sequence comes from Lachnospiraceae bacterium, assembly GCA_017623215.1. Classification (GTDB taxonomy): domain Bacteria; phylum Bacillota; class Clostridia; order Lachnospirales; family Lachnospiraceae; genus Caccomorpha. Next base: position 5,164 of record JAGAPO010000019.1, read on the forward strand.
CTGATGGAGAGCAGGGAATATGCGGCGAATCTGGTAAGAATCGCGAAGAAGGCCCTTCCGGAAAGTAAGAATTATAAGCAGGCGGAGCAGCTTCTTGAGGAATACGAGGAGGCCGGGACGCCGGAGGAGTATTATGAGATTATGGAAGCGATGAGTTCCGCTTTGTTGGAATTGCAGGAGGAACTGAAGGAGAGCGCGGATGGAGAGACATTTGCGAGCGCGGATAAGCAGTATGTGAATTATAACGCGAAGATGAGCAATCTGAAGTTCGATGATTCATATAATGCGAAGGCGAAGGAATATAACGCATTGTGCGGGAAGTTCCCGGCGGCTCTGATCGGCGCAGTAACCGGCAACGGGCCGCTTCCGGTATTTGAATGAGTGAAAGCGGAAGAAATGAAAGTGTGTGTATGCGTTCATTCCAAAGGGGAATGGCGCGCAGTGCACATGAACAGCAAAAGGAGAGAGAATGGATATGGAGCAGAAAAGGAGACGACGGTATCGGAAGATATGCGGAATCATAGGGATTCTTGCATTATGTGCGGGAATACTCGGAGCCGGAGCGGTGTGCGCGCCGGAAAGAGCAGCGGCCGCGATCGGAATTGTATCGGAGCCGGAGTCCGGATTTGTTGTGGACGAGGCGGGAGTGCTGAAGGCGGCGACGATTGCGCAGCTGAACGAGATCGGTGAGGAGACGGATTATAATACCGGAACCAGTGTGGTACTGATTACGGTGGAATATACGGGAACCTATGAGATTGATGAATATGTGGATCAGGTGTTTGACAGCTGGGAGATTGAGGACGGTCTGGTTCTTGTAATGGCAATTGGTGACGAGGATTATTATGTGATGCCAAGCGCCGGGCTGTCGAATTATTTGAGCGCCTCCGATATGCAGGAGATTCTGGATGAGGAGCTGGAGCCGGATTTTGCCGCAGGGGATTATGACGCCGGGGCAAAGAAGGTGTATGAGGCTTTTTGTGAGAAGATTGAGGAGTTATATGACGCGTACGGAAGCAAGCCGGAGGAGAACGGAGGAACGTCTGGTAATCAGAGCGCTTCGGAGGAAGGTTCGAATGGCGGTGCGGACAGCGGCTTGAATGGCGGCGGGAATGAGACCACGGGCACGGCTGCGGCAAAGCCGGTCAATACTTCGTCGGGTAAAGCAAGAAGAGGAAATATTCTGCTGATGCTATTCTTAGTAATGGGTGTCATTTTGTTCTTCGTATTTATAAGCAGTCTGTTCCGCGGGGGCGGCTCTCGAAGAAGAACGGGCGGTTATTATTACGGAGGGCATCAGCGTCCGCCGCATGGAGGCGTATTTGGACCCGGTTATCGGACCCCGCCGCGAAGAACCCCTCCCCCGCCGGGAGGACCGAGAGCAGGGGCGCCGGGAGGAAGACCGATGGGAGGACCCGGTTATGGCGGACGGAGCAGCAGACCGACAGGCGGCCTCGGCTATGGCGGCTCGGGCAGCAGACCGGGTAATCCGTCAGGGTCCGGAAGAAGTTCCGGAAGCGGCTGGAATTCGGGATCCGGGAGAAGCTCGGGCTGGAGCTCAGGATCTGGAAGAAGTTCCGGCACAAGAAGTTCGGGTGCGGGCCGCAGCAGCTCCGGGGCCGGAAGAAGCAGCTCCGGAAGCAGATCGTCAAGCCGCGGAGGCGGATTTGGAGGCGGAGGAAGCCGCGGAGGCGGAACCGGAAGAAGAAAGTAAAGGACTAAAACAAAAAGTCGGTTAGTGTGACAGAACATGGAGGACAGAATCATGCTTCGTATATCGAAAGACTATGTGGTTGACATCCTGGCAAAGGAGAATAAGCCCGCTGCATTTTGCAAAAGCGGGGAGACCGTTGTATTTGAGACAAGGGATTGTTATGATGACAGTCTGACCTCGGAAGAAAGACCGCTTGGCGACGGTACAAGAGTCTATGAGAATCCGGTAACCGGACCGCTTTATGTGGAAGGCGCCAATCCCGGAGACATCTTAAAGGCGGAGATCCTGGATATTAAGCTTCGCTCCTGGGGGGCGATGCGGACATCACCTACCGGGGGAGAATTTAAAGAACGATTTGATAAAAGAATTGCCAGAATCTTTCCGCTTGAGGGCGATACGATTGCATATGACGATAAGCTGACATTGAAATTGGACCCGATGATTGGTGTGATCGGCACCGCTCCGGAGGGAGAAGGCGTGTATACCCATACGCCGGGAGAACACGGCGGCAATATGGACTGCCGAAAGATTGTGGCCGGTTCGGTGCTGTATCTGCCGGTTGAGGTACCTGGCGCGCTGTTCGCGCTGGGGGATGTTCACGCGCTGATGGGAGACGGCGAGGTGTTAATCTGCGGTCTCGAGACAGCAGCGGAAGTAACGGTGCGTTTTACGGTTGTCAAGGATACGAAGCTTCCGACGCCCTTCCTTTCGTGCAGGGGACGGGTTATGACGATACAGTCTGCACTGACACTGGACGAGGCAGGACATCTGGCGGCGAATAAGATGTATGATTTTGTAAAATCGGTAACGGGCGGTGACGATGTACATACCGGAATGCTGATGTCACTGGTGTCGGATATGGCAGTCTGCCAGGTCGTGGATCCGAAACGGACCGTTCGGGTGGAGATTCCGGAAGAAGTGCTTGCGGCATATGGATACCGGCTGCCGTAAAAGGGGATGCAAAAGATTACAGAATCATCTGCGGAAGCTCCTGAAACTTTGTGTATACTTCCTGGCGTTCCCGTTCCGTTATCAGATAATCAATGTCCCGGACGGAACACTGTCTGTAGCCGGAGGTGCGGCCGAACTTTTCAGAATCACATAATAAGACTTTTTTCCCGGCATTTGCGAGCATGGTATTGCGGACGCAGACCTCTTCTCTTGCGCAGTCATAGACGATGCCGTCGTGTGAGAGCGCTTTTGCAGAGAAGAAAAGAATATCGGCATGAATCTGGGAAAAGATATGGTGTGAGTCATCGCCTACCAGGCAATTGCGGTTGGAGCGGCTTAATCGTCCGCCGGAGGATATGACCTCCGCATCGGATTGGGAGAGAAGCGCGATGATTTCAATATTATTCGTCACAACGGTAATCTGCGATTTTTTTAATAATTCATAGGCAACAAAAAATGCGCTGGAGGACTGATCCAGGAACACGATATTTCCGTCCTGAATCAGGCTTCCGGCTTTTTTTGCCATGATCTTTTTGGCGGCAATATTGTGGTGGGCCCTTGTGGAGAACGGAAGAATCTGCGAGGTGTTCTTAACGAGCTCCACGCCGCCGTAGCTTCGTGCGACCATACCCTGATTCTCAAGACTGGTTAAGTCTCTTCGAATACTGGATTCACTCGTGTAAAGAAGGGTGCTTAATTGCTTGACAGTTACATATTTTTCCGTGGAAAGAATCTTGATAATTTCGTGTTCGCGTTCGTTTCGATACATGAGGTCCTCCTGTTGATTGATAGATATATTTTTGCACGTTTTTGCGTATTACTGCGAATATAATTGCTTATTCGTCTGTTTTTGACTGCAGATTGCGCATTGATGCTTACTTATGTTATAATCCTTCTTAGATAAAAAGTAAAGAGAAACCAACCAGAATCGTGTAAAAGAGGATTCCTATGGGACACGTGTTAGAAGGGAGATTAGTATGGATATTGAGAGTTTGTTACAGGGCAGACAGTGCAGCTGTGGTATGACACATACCTGCAGCATCAGGCACGTCGTAATTCGGCCCGGCGCGGTGGAGGAGATTGCGGCGCTTGCAGAAGAGTATAAGAAGATTCTGCTGGTTGCGGATACCAATACTTACCGTGTCTGCGGAGAAAGGGTAGAAGCGCTTTTAGGAGACAAGGTGGAGACTTCCTTTGTCTATGAGCGCGAGGGACTTCTGGTTCCGAACGAGGAAGCAATCGCACAGATGCAGGCGAAGCTGACTTCGGATACCGACCTGGTCGTCGGCGTCGGCTCCGGCGTTATTCAGGACTTGTGCAAATATGTGAGTTTTGAGGCAAAGCTTCCCTATTACATCGTGGGAACCGCACCGTCCATGGACGGCTATGCCTCCAAGGGCGCAGCCATGATTATCGGAAATATGAAGATTACCTACAACGCCCATGTTCCGGAGGCGATTATCGGCGACATCGACATATTAAAGGATGCACCGCTTGATATGATTCAGTCCGGCTATGGAGACATCCTTGGAAAATATTCCTGCCTGAATGACTGGCGTCTGAGCACGGTGGTGAATGATGAGTATTTCTGCGATTATGTATATGATCTGACCTATGAGATGCTGTTAAAGACGAAGGATATGGGTGCCAGGGTAATTCGGCGCGATCCGGAGGCAATTCAGACTCTGATGGAGGCGCTGGTCGGCGTTGGCATTGCGATGGCGTATGTGGGCAATTCCAGACCCGCTTCCGGAAGCGAGCATCATCTGTCGCATTTCTTTGAGGTGACGGGAATTATGAATCATGCACCGTATTTTATGCATGGTATCGACGTTGTGTATTCGGCGGTATACACCGCGAAGCTCAGAGAAGAGCTGCTCGCGATGGATAAGCCCGCGGCACATAAGATTCCGGACAAGGCAGAGTGGGAGAAGAAGATCCGAGAGGTATATACGGACGCTGCCGAGGGCGTGATTGCACTTCAGAACAAGCTTGGGTGGTACGGGAAGGATCGCGTATCGATCTATCAGGAGAAATGGGATGCGATTCGTGAGGTATTAAAGGAGGCTCCGTCGTCCGCGGAGATGATTTCGTATCTGAACAGCGTGGGACTTGACATAGCGGAGTTTGAAAAGCTGTATGGCGCCGAGAAGATTCAGAATGCAATCTGGTATGCGAAGGATCTGAAGGATCGATATTCGGTGCTGTGGATGTATTATGATTTGATGGCCTGAAGGAATGACCGAAAGGGCGGAAAAGAGGAGAAGCATGAAGCTTACATACGAAGATAAGATGATGGTAGCCGGTCACAGAGGTGACTCCTACAATGGGTATGAGAATACAATGGAAGCCTTCCGCATGGCGATCGAGGAAGGCGCGGATATGATTGAGACGGATGTCCGCTTAAGCAGCGATGGCATGCTTGTGTTAATGCACGACGACAAGGTTGACCGCACGACGGACGGAAAAGGCCTGGCAAAGGAAAAGACCTTCGAAGAACTTAGGGCGTTAAATGCCGGAGGAAAGTACGAGCCTCTGACTATTCCTACTCTGAATGAGCTGCTGCAGCTGCTTTCCGAGCATAATGTCCTGCTGAATCTGGAAATCAAGGAATACTACAGCGAGGAAAATAAGGAACGCTGCGAGCACTGCATTGACGAGTGTGTAAAGCTTATTGAGAAATACAGGTATGCGGATAAGATGGTATTTAACAGCTTTGATGCCTACGTGTTGGAATATATCGCAGAAAAATATGAGGGAAGATATCTCCTGCACGGATTCTATCCCTATTCGAGTATGCAGAATGTGAAACGGAATCCGGACGAGTATCTGTACTGCGCGTGCATATTCAGCGATCGGAAACCGGAGAATTATCAGTATCTGCAGGAGAGAGGGATTGAGCCGTGGATCGGCGCCGGCGTAACGAAGGAGGGCCATCTGAAGGAATGCTATGAGATGGGAGCCAAGCTGGTAACGACGAATTTCCCGGCGGATTGTATTGAGAAGCTAAAGCGAATCGGAGCAAGATAAGGGACAGAAAGCAGGAAGGAACGGAGAGAACCATGGCGGATATTAAGAATCTGGATAAAAGTAAGTTAAAGCTGATCGCATTTGATCTGGACGGAACCCTGACGCAGCATAAGCAGCCGATGGACGAGAAGAATCATGCGATGTTAGTGGAGCTTTCGAAGAGATACAGGCTTGTAATGGTCGGAGCGGGCCAGACGGGAAGAATCTTTAAGCAGATGGAAGAGTTTCCGATTGACATTATCGGGAATTACGGTCTGCAGTATGCAAAATATAATCATGAGACGAAGAGCCTGGATGTAATTCGGGATGAAAGCTTTCCCTGCGACCGGGAATCGGTCGAGAAGAGAGCTGACCATATTCGTGAAAAATACGGATATACGACCTTTGCGGGAGACAGTGTGGAGTACCATCCCTCCGGCTGCATTACGCTTGCGCTGCTTGGAACGAAGGCGTGCCAGGCGGACAAGCTCGCGTTTGACCCGGATCGTGTGAAGAGAAGACGGTTCTATGACGAGGTTGTGGAGCTGTTCCCGGAGTATAATGTGTTCGTGGGCGGTTCGTCCTCGTTCGATATGGCCCCGAAGCCGTATCATAAATATTACGCACTGGATCTGTACTGTAGGGAGAACAATCTGTCGCATGAGAATGTGGTCTTTGTAGGGGATGACTACGGACTCGGCGGAAATGATGAGTCGGTATATCGGTCGGATATCGCATTTTTGTGCGTAGACGATTACAGGGAATTCGCTCAGATTGCGAAGTGCCTGCTGTAGTATATTGTACAAGACAGAAGAGAGATCAATCTTTAAGTGAAAAGGCATGGACATAAAAAGACCTTCGAAATTCCACACCCTGAATTCCGAAGGTCTTTATATAATAGTCTGTAATTAAGCTATGCCGTTAACAGCCTTAGAAATACGGGATACCTTTCTGGCAGCCGTATTCTTGTGGTAAATGCCCTTAGCAGCAGCCTTGTCGATAGCGACAACAGCCTCGTTCAAGCAAGCAGCAGCAAGATCTTTGTTGCCGGCAGCCACAGCAGCATCAACCTTCTTTACCAGCGTCTTAACCTTGGACTTGATCATCTTGTTTCTTAAAGTCTTGGTCTCGATAACCTTAATTCTCTTCTTTGCAGATTTGATATTAGCCAACTCTATTCACCTCCCGACGGATAAATATTCGCATGAAAGCTTCCACCAAATCCGGACACGGACGTTTTAGCGGAAACGTACTTTTATATAATAGCCTGAAATGTCCAATCTGTCAATACATATTTTCAATTTTTTTGAAAAGAATATACATATATTTATAGGAAGGCGGACATAAACTAATGGAGAGAGGCAAGGCTGAAGGAAAAAGAAGACAGAACGCAGAGTATAGTCCAAGGACTGACCTGGCACTTGAGATCAGAGAGTCATTTGAAGAGGATGATGTGGAAATCAGAGGTGTTGTGCTGGAGCGAAATCCCGGAATCACAGAGGGAATTGAAATATCTCGGGTGGTGATACGTGATGAGCGGGGGGCTGCGGCGATGGGAAAGCCGATTGGAACGTATATTACGATTGAGGCTCCGAAGCTGAAAAGCGCAGGAGAGGAATATAAAGAGCAGCTTTCCAAGGAGATTGCAGGGCAGCTGCGGGAGATGTGCCGCGATCTCAGGCAAAAGCGAATCTTGGTCGCAGGTCTTGGCAATCGGGACGCGACACCGGATGCGCTGGGGCCGATGGTTGTGGATCAGTTATTTGTGACGAGACATCTGATTCGGGAGTTCGGGAAGGATTTTAAGGAAAAGCACGGACTTGCCGATGTCAGCGCAGTTGCGGTCGGAGTCATGGGGCAGACCGGAATGGAGAGCTTCGAGATTCTGAAAGGAATTATCCGGGAGACAAAGCCGGAACTGATCATTGCAGTGGATGCGCTGGCGGCGCGCAACGTGGAGAGAATGAACGCGACTGTGCAGCTGACGGATACCGGCATTAATCCGGGCGCCGGAATCGGAAATAACAGAAAAGCTCTGAATGAGGAGAGTCTTGGAGCTCCCGTTATTGCAATCGGAGTACCGACAGTTGTGGATGCGGCAACGATTGTAAGCGACTCGATGGAGCGATTTTTAAACGCGCAGGGGTTCTCGGAGGAAGAGAATCAGCAGTTCCTGTTCGAAATCAGAGAAAGTGCGCGTTCCGGCGAGACCGGCGGACTGTTCGTAACTCCGAAGAATATTGATGAAGCGGTCAAACAGATCAGCATAATTATATCGGAAGCGCTTAATATGTGCTTTACGGAATAAGAAAAAAAGAAGTTCTCAGGCGTGCACAAGATCGCTTGAGAACTTCCGGTATGGCAGAGGAAATGTATCAGGCAGGAAATCAGGATGGCAGAACAGGGGGCGGGGATTTGAAGTGGTATAAGTATATATGGGGAATCTTACTGATAGGTGCGATCGTACTGGCCGTCAGAGCGTTTCAGGTTCTGGGACCCCTAAAGGAGAAGGCAACCGCCGCAATCGGAGAAGCATGCGTTATCAATGCGGCACGCAGTGTAAGCCAGGTGATTGATTATGCCGCGGAGCATGGCGAGGAAGAGCTTTTAGAAGAGACGGCTTATTATCTGCTCGGGGCAAAAGGACTCTTTCCGGAATTCCCCGAGGCGGTAAGTCGTGTGGTCAGCGAACTGCCGTCTTCAGTGGAGCTGTATGCGAACACGGGAACGGAGGTGAAAGACGCCGACAACGGAAGTATTCTGTCAGGAGCGAACGGGGACGCAGAAGGGACGGTTCAGGGAGCAGGGGACGAATGGCTCGAGAGCGGAAGAACGGATTCGGCTTTGGATGCTTCCGGAGTGGAATCTGTGGGAAGCTTATTTGTCGAATATGCGAAGGGAGGCGTGGAGCCTGTATTTGCAGCGCATACATATCCGGACTGGAGGGAGCAGATCCAGTCGCTGTATCCGGTATCGAAGATGCAGGACGCTTCCTATTTAATAAAGAATTATTATATTGTGGACTCTTCGACGAGCGCGGCTGCGGAAGAATTCGATATTGAAAAGCTCCTTGGCGAGGATTTGACGATTTCGGAGCCGAACGGGGAGCCGCAGATTCTGATCTATCATACGCATGCTTCTGAGGGGTACATAGACAGCAGAGAGGGCAATTACGAGGATACCGTAATGGGCGTCGGCGCGTATCTGACGGAAATACTGACGTCCCGGTACGGATATGAGGTATATCATGATACGAATATTTACGACCGTAAGGATGGGAAGGATAATCGAAATTATGCCTATTCGACGGCAATTCCCTACATTACACAGATTCTTGCGGAAAATCCGTCAATTGAGGTTGTAATAGACCTGCACCGGGACGGCGGCAAGAAGCGGGTAACGGAGATCGACGGAGAAAATGTGGCGCAGATTATGCTGTTTAACGGCCTCTGCCGCAACGAGAACGGCCCGATTGCGGATTTGGCCAATCCGTATCTGGAGGAGAATCTGGCCTTCAGCCTGCGGATGAATCTGGTGGGAGGGGCGATGTATCCGGGATTGATGTATAAGATCTATCTGAAGAATTACCGTTATAACATGCATGTATGCCCGAAATCGCTGCTGGTGGAGCTTGGAACGAATCAGAACACGCTTGAGGAGGCGATGAACGCGATGCCGTATTTTGCATCGGTCCTGGATCAGGTGCTGCAGTCGAAATGAGAATGGGTAACCGAAGTGCGGCCTGCGCATAATTTTGCCGGATTATCCTTGTCAATTTCTGGTCGATATGATAAAATAAACACTAAGCGGCTATTTTGCCGGGATGAATGGAAGCACTCTTATTCTTGAGGGGAATCGCCCCTTGGACGGCGGAGCAGCTTCGGCCGTCCGTGCGTTAAGGCGCATGGAATCAGAAAAGAAAAGTTATCGAATGATCAGGAGGAATATAAATGGCAGCAATCGATCAGAGTAAGATTCGGAATTTTTGTATTATCGCTCATATCGATCATGGAAAATCAACCCTTGCGGATCGCATCATTGAGAAGACAGGACTGTTAACAAGCAGAGAGATGCAGGCGCAGGTTCTGGACAATATGGATTTGGAGCGCGAGCGCGGGATTACGATCAAAGCGCAGACCGTTCGTACGGTATATAAGGCGAAGGACGGGGAGGAGTATATCTTCAACCTGATCGATACGCCGGGACATGTGGATTTTAACTATGAGGTATCGAGAAGTCTTGCGGCCTGCGAGGGGGCGGTTCTTGTTGTAGACGCGGCGCAGGGGATCGAGGCGCAGACGCTCGCGAATGTGTATCTGGCAATCGATCATAATCTGGACGTGGTTCCGGTTATTAATAAGATTGATCTGCCGAGCGCGGAGCCGGAGCGTGTAAAGGCAGAGATCGAAGATGTCATTGGCCTGGATGCGTCGGAGGCTCCGTTGATTTCCGCAAAGAACGGAATTAATATTGAGGATGTGTTGGAGCAGATCGTATCGAAGATTCCGGCACCGCAGGGCGATTCGGAGGAACCGCTTCAGGCGTTGATCTTTGACTCGGTCTATGATTCGTATAAAGGCGTTATTGTATTTTGCCGTATTATGAACGGAACGGTGAAGAAGGGGACAAGAATCCGTATGATGGCGACCGGCGCTGAGGCGGATGTTGTGGAGATCGGCGTGTTCGCCCCGGGGCAGTTCGTTCCGGCGGACGAGTTAAGCGCCGGTATGGTTGGCTATATTACGGCGAGCCTTAAGAATGTAAAGGATACGAGAGTCGGTGATACGGTAACGGATGCGGCAAGACCTTGTAAGGAGGCGCTTCCCGGCTATAAGAAGGTGAATCCGATGGTGTACTGCGGTATGTATCCGGCGGACGGCGCGAAGTATCCGGATTTGAGAGACGCGCTTGAGAAATTACAGCTGAATGACGCAGCGCTGCAGTTCGAGCCGGAGACTTCGATTGCGCTTGGATTTGGTTTCCGGTGCGGATTCCTTGGCCTTTTGCATCTTGAGATTATTCAGGAGCGCCTGGAGAGAGAGTATAATCTGGATCTGGTTACAACGGCGCCGAGCGTTATTTACAAGATTCATAAGACGGACGGCACGGTGATGGATCTGACCAATCCGACCAATATGCCCGATCCTTCCACGATTGAGCTGATGGAGGAGCCGGTGGTGAGTGCCGAGATTATGGTAACAACGGAGTTTGTCGGTGCGATTATGAAGCTGTGCCAGGAGAGACGGGGAACCTACCTCGGGATGGAGTATATGGAGGCGACCAGAGCGCTGCTTAAGTATGAGCTTCCGCTAAATGAGATCATCTATGATTTCTTTGATGCATTAAAGTCGAGATCCCGCGGTTACGCTTCGTTCGATTATGAGCTGAAGGGATATGCGCCTTCGAATCTGGTGAAGCTGGATATTTTAATTAATAAGGAAGAAGTGGACGCGCTGTCCTTTATTGTACACGCAGATACCGCGTATGAGCGAGGAAGAAAGATGTGCGAGAAGTTAAAGGAGGAGATTCCGAGGCAGCTGTTCGAGGTACCGATTCAGGCGGCGATTGGAAGTAAGATTATTGCGAGAGAGACCGTGAAGGCGATGCGCAAGGACGTACTTGCAAAGTGCTATGGCGGTGATATTTCCAGAAAGAAGAAGCTCTTAGAGAAGCAGAAGGAAGGCAAGAAGAGAATGCGCCAGGTTGGTAATGTTGAGATTCCGCAGAAGGCGTTTATGAGTGTATTGAAGCTTGATGAGGAGTAATCGTACTTTTGCACGGCAAAAGTACCAAAAGCGTCGGGGGAAGGCGCAATTCGTTGCGGCGCGATTCCCCCCGGCGTGGCCTTGTTGAGCCTGCCGCCCCTGCAAACGCTTGTTGGCGCTTAACGGACGCACAGACGCTGCACGGTGGCTTGGATGGTGAGCGGATGAACGAGCTGTGGGTTGAAGGAAATGTGGGGCCGTACTGGTGTTGAGAGGGATTGGTATTTGGCTGTTTTGGTGTGGCGTCGGGGGACGCTTTTTTTGATCCGAAGCGATTCTGATTTATGAGTGGAGGCGTTGAGGGATGGAGGTAAAGTCGTGTGTGGAGAGAGATGGTAAGAGTGAGCCGTTGGGAGGAGAAGAGATGAGAATGGGGAGTGTGGAAAGAGATTTAGGGATCTATGTGCATGTGCCGTTTTGTGTAAGAAAGTGTTTGTACTGCGATTTTTTGTCGTTCGGGGGGACCGGGCGGGAGGTTTGGGAACGGTATGTGGATGGGGTCTGTGAGGAGATTCGGGCCTGGGGGCGGGCGCTGGGGTGCTCCTTAGAGGAGGAAAAGAGAAAAAAAGAAGAGGATGGGAAAGGAGAGCGAGGGAGTGGAAGGATTCGAGAGGGGATTCGGTATCGGGTTCGTTCTGTGTTTTTTGGCGGTGGAACGCCTTCGCTGTTTGATGGGGATTTGCTTGCGAACATGATGGAGACGCTGCGGGAGGTGTTTGAAGTCGCGGAGGATGCGGAGATCTCGGTGGAGTGTAATCCGGGGACTGTCTCGAGGGAGAAGTTTGAGTGGTATCGGAGCTGTGGGGTGAATCGGATTAGTTTTGGGGTGCAGTCGGCAGATGATGAATTGCTTCGCAGGCTTGGGCGGATTCATTCCTGGGGAGAGTTCTTGACTAATTTTAAGGCGGCGAGGGAGGCCGGTTTTTCTAATATTAATGTGGATTTGATGTCGGGACTTCCGGGGCAGTCGCTTGCAGATTGGAAGGATACCCTTGAGAAGGTTGTGGCGCTTGGGCCGGAGCATGTGTCCGCATATAGTCTGATTATTGAGGAGGGAACCCCGTTTTTTGAGTGGTATGGGGAGAATGAGGGATCCGGGAGGCCGGAACCAAGGGAAAAAGAGGAGAAAAATGGGATAGACGGGGATGTTCATCCGCAGCTGCCGGATGAGGATACGGAGAGGGAGATGTATGAGTGGACCGGCCGATTTTTGGCCGAGAAGGGGCTGGATCGGTACGAGATATCGAATTATGCAAAGCCTGGATTTGCGTGCAGACATAATGTGTCTTATTGGAAACGGACGGAGTATCTGGGAATTGGGCTTGGTGCATCTTCTTTGTTTGAGGGGCGCAGGTGGCATAATACGACGGTTCTTGAGGAGTATCTGGAGAATGCGGGAAGTCTTGAGAAGCTTCGCAGAGATGAGGCGGTTCTTTCAAAGAAGGATGCGATGGAAGAGTTTATGTTCCTTGGACTTCGAATGTGCGAAGGAGTGAAGAGGACTGATTTTGAGAGAGAGTTTGGGAGTTCGATGGAGCAGATTTATGGAGAGGTTATCAGCAGGCTTGTTACAAATGGCCTGTTGAGGGAGACGGAAGAAGGGGTTGCGCTGACGGAACGCGGGATTGATGTCAGCAATCCGGTATTGGCAGAGTTTTTGCTGGAGGGTTGACAGGGGAAGAGATGGAAGAGCGGAGCATGGGAGATGGGACTGATAAGGAGATATAAAATTTGTTTGGATTTTTTTGAAAAAATACTTGACAAACGATCCCGGTAGTGATATTTTATGTATAAAGATGTTAGCACTCTAATCGATTGAGTGCTAACAATCAAGAACCAGACAGTGCCGAGAGGCGTTTGGAAAGGGATGGTCGGAATGCACGAGTTGGATGAAAGAAAATTGAAGATTTTACAGGCGATTATCCGGAATTACCTGGAGACGGGAGAACCGGTTGGATCGCGGACGATTTCCAAGTATACTGACCTGAACTTAAGCTCTGCGACGATTCGCAATGAGATGGCGGATCTGGAGGAGTTAGGGTATATCGTTCAGCCGCATACGTCGGCCGGCCGCATTCCGTCGGATAAGGGCTATCGCCTCTATGTGGATACGCTGCTTGAGGAGAAGAATCAGGAAGTAGAGTCCATGAGAGAGCTCCTGATTGAGAAGACGGATAAGGTTGAGAATCTTTTGAAGCAGGTTGCGAAGGCGCTGGCGGTGAATACGAATTACGCGTCGATGATTACGACGCCGCAGTACAGAAGCAGAAAGGTTAAGTTCATTCAGCTGACGCAGATGGAAGAGATGCAGCTTCTGGCGGTGATTGTTCTGGAAGGCAACATTGTGAAGAACAAGATGCTCTATGCGGAGGAGCCGCTTGATAAGGAGATTGTCCTGAAGCTGAATATTGTGATGAATACCTTCCTTCAGGGACTGGATTTGTCCGAGATTAATCTGGCGCTAATTCAGAAGATGAAGGAACAGGCTGCCGGATACGGCAATGTGGTAAGCGATATTCTTGACGCGGTTGCGCAGGCAATCGGCGAGGAGGATGATGTTCAGATATATACGAGCGGTGCGACGAATATTTTAAAATATCCGGAGCTGAGCGATAAGGAGCGGGCAAGCGAGCTTTTATCCGCATTCGAGGAGAAGAAGCAGCTGACCGAACTGGTAGCCCTCCCGGGTGAAGGGGATCATAACAATCGCGCGATTCAGGTGTATATCGGGAATGAGACTCCGGTGGAGTCCATGAGAGATTGTTCGGTTGTGACAGCAACCTACGAGATTGAAGACGGCGTCTACGGTAAGATTGGAATTGTCGGCCCGAAGCGAATGGATTACGAACGGGTCGTTGGAACTCTTCAGACGCTGATGGTTCAGCTCGATGACATATTTAAAAAGAAAAAGTAGAGTGAAAAGAATCAGGTACAAGAGGAAAGGTGGTTCACGAAGTGGAAGAGAAAGAGACGAGGAACAACACGGACGAACAGGTTGTGGAGGAGACCGCAGCGGAAGAGCAGTCCGTGGAGGAATCCGAGAAGATAGACGCCGCTGAACTCGAGAACGAAGAGGCTCAGGCGGAAGAGGAAGTATGTCTGGAAGATGCAGAGGAAGGCGATTCGGAGGATACTTCCGGCAAGGAGAAGCGCTCCTTCTTTAAGAAGAAAGAGAAGAAGAAGGATGAGCGGGATGAGAAGATTGCAGAGCTGAATGACCGAATTATCCGCAATATGGCGGAGTTCGACAATTTCCGCAAGCGCACTGAGAAAGAGAAGTCTCAGATGTTTGACATCGGTGCGAAGAGCATCGTAGAGAAGATTCTTCCGGTAATTGATAATTTCGAGCGCGGTATTGCGGCGCTTGGCGAGGAAGAAAAGCAGGGAGCATTTGCAGTCGGAATGGAAAAGGTCTACAAGCAGCTGCTGACAACGCTTGAGGCGGCTGGTGTGAAGCCGATTGAAGCAGTCGGCAAGGAATTCGACCCGAATTTCCACAACGCTGTTATGCACATAGAAGATGAAGAGCTTGGAGAGAATATTGTTGCCGAAGAGCTCCAGAAGGGTTATCTTTACCATGATACGGTTGTAAGATACAGCATGGTAAAGGTAGCAAACTAATTTTCAGAAGTTACACATTTTATATAGGAGGACAAAATCATGGGAAAAATTATTGGTATCGACTTAGGTACAACGAATTCATGTGTAGCCGTTATGGAAGGCGGTAAGCCGGTTGTTATTGCGAACACAGAAGGTTCCAGAACAACTCCTTCCGTAGTTGCATTTACAAAGACTGGTGAAAGAATCGTAGGTGAGCCGGCAAAGCGTCAGGCTGTTACGAACTCCGACAAGACAATTTCTTCCATCAAGAGACATATGGGAACTAACTACAAGGTTACCATTGATGGCAAGGCGTATACTCCTCAGGAGATTTCCGCAATGATTCTGCAGAAGTTAAAGGC